>DMYK01000066.1 GCA_003483675.1 Microcoleaceae cyanobacterium UBA11344 | reverse complement strand
GCAGAGCCATACGGACGATCGAAGCCAGCGACTGATTCGGTTCGATCGCGAAAGCCCGCAATCGGTCACGCAAACCGCCCACATCAAATGTGATGGTTAGTCGATCGCGCGTATCTCTACTTCCTTTACTATTTTCCTTATTCATAAGTCCAGCATATTCGACAAACAAAACAAAACTTAACTAAAATATTCAAGTTTTTTATTGACATAACATAAATTAGATGTTACGGTTATCAAATACGTCTAGAACAGCGCTAGTAACGCTGAACTAGACTTTCCACCAATGCCCATGACGGCATCAGGAGACTAAATAATGTTACAGCCTTTACAGCAACACTACAAAAAAATTCCAGTAGTAGTCGAAACGCAACATCGGGAATATCAGATTGAAGTTCCGGCTCGTACACCGCAAGGGGCGATCGATTTTATCCAAAATATCGGAGTTCGTGAAAGCGGTTACTACGACTGGATGAAAATTTCTTGTGAAAATCTCTCGGTGGTAAGGGGGTAAGCAATTTTTTTAATCCACGGTGAGCTACTTCAAGGCTCATTGGGAAGATACCAAAAGTAGCTTATGAGATACGAAACAAAATGCCGAAAGCCTTTCACCGCGCAAGTTGAGGATGATAGAGGCAGACGCAATTTTTGGACTCGATCGCAGCTTAAGCAAATTCTCGGTGGAGTCGGTCGGAAACCTCGAAAGACTCAGAGACTACCCATGCCAGAAGCGACATTCAAGCGTCGAATGGCATTGCTAGAAGAAGAATGCCCGGAATGCGATCGACTCCTCTACTCTCGCAAATTCTCAGATTTTCAGAAATGGTGTCTCGTTGAACTCGAACAGATTTTTGTGAAGTGCGATCGAGACATTGAAAAAACCCGCAAACATTTAGAAAACATAGGACTTAAAACAGATGAGTATTTCAAGAACTGAACTCAAATACCAACTCGGACTCGGCAAAGTTAGCGACATTACCAGCGTCCGCAAAGCGCTGGGTCATCGTAAATGGCAAAATGCCCAAATTGAAGACTGCGACATTGACGAAGTGCGCGAATACTACCGTTTGGTTCGGGAGAAAATGATGGCACCCGCTGATGCACTGATTCAAGTTTCCTCAGAACGCAACGGGTACGCCGAACAGTGCGATCAGATTGATGACATGGCGATCGACCACAGCCAACACCGCGACGGCGAAGAAGAAACAAACGGGATGGTCTTGGCGGTTCGATCGGTGACTCAAGAAGCTTCGTTGGCAATGACCGATGTAGCTGATGCAGCCTCAGAACAAATTGTTGATGCCTTCTACATTGCACTGGGTGCAAATGTGATGGACAAAATCCAGAATCGGGCGGAGCAAGTTCGATCGAATTTTGGTCAGATCAGTGAAGCAATTCGTCAAACTCCGATGGATTTGAGAAAAGGTAGTTTACCTGGAAAAAAAACAGAGACGAAACAGATTTCTGGACTCTGGGGTTAATTGAATCATGCACGGAATACGTTGAGTGGAACCAAACTCGCAAAGAGAAACTATTGATAAATCTCATAATCTTTGCGAGTTTACGAGAAAATCATCAGTCAAATCAGGAGAAGCTATTTATGTGGAAATGGATGAAAGATTTGGTTCCACTGAGCGTAGTCGAAGTGTTCAGTTTAGTCCAACAAGTCAAATCAGTTAAATCAGTTGAAGTGTGTCTTTTAATGACAGGAATGTGTTAAATGAATGACAAAAATGACAAAAATGATGATGTATTGACAACAGTTTTGGGTTCAGGATTTTTTTTGATAGTAGGTGGTTTGATAGTTTTCGCGATCGCATCTGCTCGTGAAGATGCCTACAAACAAGGAATCAAAGATAGTCCAGCAACAGTCAACGTAGCTGGCGACCAAATTATTACCAATACAAGTAGTAATTTATCTGCATTTTCAGGTAATGGCAACAAATCTCATAAGGGTACTAAATAATGTTCACAGTTTTTATGGCGGTTCTGATGGCATCAATCACTGCAACGGGAGTCTATCTGATTCTCTTTATGAAATCTTAGGAGATAATCAATGGGCTTTCTTAATTGGTTATTTTCTGATTCTGATTCTGATTCAGATTCNNGATTCAGATTCAGATTCAGATTCTGATTATAATTCTGGTAATTCTGATTCGGGAATCAATATAACTGGTTCCCCAGAATTCAATACTAGAATCAAACAAGCGTTGAATTTGTTAGCAAGGGAATCACCTGATGACTATTATTGTATTCAGCAATACACACAAACTATTGCTGAAAAAGAATCAACGGGTGCTTACTACTGGAATTTTACAATAGGGATTCAACCCAATGATCTGTCACTAAATCTTCCATATTTAGCGAGTCTTTTGGTTCACGAAAATTGGCATATCCGTGAATATCAAAACAACGGTATTTGTGCCAATAATACTAATGAGGAGCTTGAATGTATTGCACGCCAAGCAATAGCTTTGCAAAATATGAGAGGCAGTTGGCATGAAGTAAATTACCTCAGAAACCTTGATGGGACTCATCATCTGCTCAAGAAAACTTGGTAACTTAGATATCAGAGATATCAGGACAAAAAAATGGGAATCCAGAACTCAGGTGCATTATGTCCACATTTGATTACGCATATTGATCCCGCGATCGAGAGTTTGCTTCGTGAAAAATGTGGAATAGAATTTTCGTCAATCAATCAATGGACGTTGGAAAGTTTCCAAGAATTTGGTCAACTGGGTATTCAGGCTCAGTGGCTGATTGATAATATTGAGTTGATTGAGAAGATTTTTGGACAAGTGATAACTTCTCAAGTTGTTTGGAATAAAGCTGTAGACCATCTAACTAAGCTTGGATTTGGTGCGATCGAAGGTTTTGATAAACAAGCGGTAGATGCTGCGATCGCATTTAAACGAAGAGCCTCTAAATTGCTCGAAGGTCAAGATAGATTAGCAAATGCTGATGTACTACATTCACAGTTGCGATCGGATAATAACGAAAAAGATAGAATTCGTATCGGAACTCTATTAGCAAAATCGTTCGCAAGTTTAGAACAAGCCAAAAAATCCGCAATGAATGAGCCAGCGATTCAAGAAGCGGTGGCAGTATTCAATGAATCTGTAGGACAGAATGCTAAGAGGGCAAAATTGGCTTTGCAATATGGCAATGATGCCCCATCTCATCCCCTCTGGAATGGTTCTAATAATTTCTCAGGTTCTGGTGAGTATTCTGGTTCATTTGGTTCATTTTCTGGCTCAGAATACAGACAACTTGGCGGAGGAGGTTCTCCAATGGGGTTCATAAAATCTGCGAAGGAAATGGTAGGAAATATTGCAAATGGTTTCAGGAAAATTGGTCAATTTTTTGGAGGAGGCGGTTCCTTTGCGAACTGAAAAATTAAATGTTTTTACCAAGTTTAGCAAAACCTCAAACTGCAATCATTAAAATTGAAGAAGAAGAAACAAAAGATTCTTCAGCGGTAAAACGTTGGCAGAGTTTGAGTAATTGGCAAATGCGATCGATATTCTTTGCGATCGGCATAACATCCGCAAACTTTGCTAGACCGAATCCAAGTTTCTTTTGGCTTTACGTGATGGGCATATTATTCGGTGGTTTAGTTCTGATATTTTTCCCAGCATCAGATTCTGAAGCAAAGAAGTATCAAGGATTATGGAGAACATCGGGAGTTTCGCTGTATGCCGGAGCATTGTTTGTTTGGTGGGATTTATTGAAGTTGTTGCAGTGGTGGCATATTGCCGGATTTGTAACAGTTTTGATGACAATAATTCTGATGTTGTGTCTGATAATTGGTAGCAAAAAATGATTAAAACAGCGATCGGCATAGTTTTTGGTAGCATCTGCTGTCTAGGACTTTCGATCGCTCCTATCCCCTTCCAACGCTGGATAATCTATCGGCAAGTTAGCGGAATCGGGGCGATCGCATTTTCTAGCGTCGGTTACGCTTTTAGCGAGAGAAACAAAGAGAAACAAAAAACAAAAGATTTGTGGTGTTTTCAGCAACAACAGAAACAAAAGAAACTGGAAGAAGCGATCGAACCTGTACTGGCTAAGGAATTTGTTGATAAACAGAATATTAGGGTTAAATATTCAGTGGCAGATGTAGAGGAGGAGATGAAGGGTAACTTCACCGCACTTCAGGTGGAACGGTATGGTGAGGATTGGTTGCGATCGCAATTAGCAGAACCAATTAGCGAATCTCTACCAAAAGATGAACCACTTGAAGTAGTAAAAACGGTGGCGGAAGTTATTACCGAACCAAAGAGTTTTGCTGAAAAAAAGAAACAACTGCTGAAGTTAATCGCTGAACATGAAGGCGGATGGATCGGGCAACTGATGCAAAAACCGCTTTTAATTTACGGTGATATGGGAGCATTCAAAAACTACTTTGCCTCATTTCTGGCACTGTGTCGGCACTATCTCAGAGGACATCAAATAGTGTCGATCGCCGACCCTCACTTCCATCAAAATCGTGAGGAAAGTTGGAAATGCCTGATTAAGTTAGGAGTGCCAGGGTATGGCGCAAATCAAAATTACATAGCAGTTGGTCAGCAATTAAATGCAATGTATGATCGATTCAAAGTACGAACTTTGAAAGATAAGCCCCTGACTTCAATTTGGGATGAGGTAACAGGGTACAGCTCAGAAGAAGGTACGATCGAATCTGCGAAAAAGCTGATTCGTAAAGTAATCGGTGACCCTCGAAAAGCTAATGAATCCCCAATACTAATTGGGCATGACAATACTTTGGTTGCTTTGGGTGGAAGTGAAGGATTTAGCAAATCACGCGATCGAGGCATTATTCAACTTGAACTTTACTCAGATTCTGAAAACCGCCCACTGTTCAAAGGGACACTTTCGGGGATTAAGAATGGTGAGGGTGAGTTTGTAGATGCTCAGAAAGTTTCGATCGCCCCTGAATGGATACGCCCAGAATGGGTCTATGAGTTGTTCAATAGTCCATCAAATTCCCCCAAAATTGATGAACTTATTGCGCCATCTACCACCCCAGATTTGGTGGAATCGGCTCCAAAAGTTGATGGACTTAGTGCGCCACTTACCACCCCAGATCCAACGCAAGGTTCAGGAGTGGAATCGGATGCAGACAAACTCGATCGCATCCTAAATCACCCAATCTCGGATGATTATTGGCTTCAGGAAATGTCACCTGAACTGCTCAATCGTGCGATCGAAATGCGAAATACTCAAATGCGACAAGTCTCAGATTTTGAGACGAGTATTTTGGAAGTCGCAGACGTAGACACTATACAGGACAAAGTGTCGCAGGATTCTGAGATACAGCGACTCGTCGCTGAAAAGTTCCCAGAATCCACAGAAAAGGCACTTTTTGATAATATTTTGAAGTATTCTGAGACTTGTCGCAGTGCCTCAAAGATTATCAAAAGTTGTTTGAAATGCTCTCACTCAAAAACTGACTCACCTCGTTCATATAAGAATGTAGGTAAGCCAGTTTTCACCTATTTAGTTCGCAAGTATGGTGAAGCTTCATTAATCGCGCAATTTGCTGATTATTTAGACAAAAAGTGAAATTAATTTAAACTGAATCTTACGGAGAATCTCTGATGGTTTATCCTTGGTAACAATGCCTTATCAAAGATAAACCACAGTTTGACTCTCATGGCTCGGTGAAATCGCTGTTTTCAATTGCATTGCTAAGTTTTTCTACAAACCCAGAGTAATTTTTGTCTGTCTGGATTTCTTCAAGATATTCTAATCTTGCTTCAAGAGTAGTTATTCTTACAAATATTTTGTCAATGTTTCGTTGCAGCTTATTGAAAATTGTTATAATCTTGTGATCAGTTGTGAATTTCGTTTCATTGCGAATTTCTTTGATTTGGGTAATAACATCTTTGTAAATATGATTGGATGATATCCAAAATACAAAAGAGGATAGCCCACCAGTTATTCCCATTATGTCCAAAATAAATTTCATATCCATCTTGTTTTTACCTAAAATAGTATCAATAAAAAATGATAGTTAAATTAGTCAAATATTATGAAGATTATAATGATCCTTCTTCTGATTATTACGAAGAATCAGAAGAAGAATCAGAAGAAGAATCAGGAGAAGAAGAACTATAGCTTATCTCCAGGTATGATAGCTATCGAAAATGTGTAGTTTCTGTTAGTTATATACCTGGGATCAGATTTGATTATTCGCATAAATTCTCTATGTCCTTCACGAGTACGTCCGACCAAACAACCAGCAGATGCGGTATGAATATCAGAGTAAGGGTGATCATAACCATGATGGTTATTAATTCCAAAATACCCTTCATCGATCGCATCCCCGGTACGAATCATATCCCGGTTGTAGTCCCGGTGAACTCGAACTAAACCAACTTGTTCCAGTGCTTCGTGAGGTTCGGAGTTACCGTGAATGCCAACTTGCCAAGCTTGGTATTGTCCGAAGGCAATTCTAGCGGCACCGTTGGGATTCATGGAATTGTCGGTGTAATAGAAACCGGGTTCGGTTGTCGCTTCCCAAACACCTTGTATCACGGGAATTAAGAGGTCAAATCCAAAAACAAGGCGTACATCGTTAAAATGATTAGCTGCATCAGAATTTGGTTTTCCATCTGTATTGCATCCTTCAACATATACAATATTTTTTTCTCCAACTTTACGAGAAATATTGTACTTTTTCTTTTCCATGTAAGCGATAATGCGATCGATAAAACTCATGGTTTTCTCCTAATTTTGATTTTCAGGTTTTGATGGATAAGGTAACTTT
>DMYK01000064.1:2130-2791 GCA_003483675.1 Microcoleaceae cyanobacterium UBA11344 | reverse complement strand
AATTTCTGGCAAATCAAAGTTTAGTTAAACTCACGGGCACGTAGGCGATTCAAAAGTTTTGAGTTAACTCCACAAAATTCATAACTCACAACTTATAACTCCGTGCGCGGTGAGCTTCAGATTTAGAGGATTTAATCTATGCAGCTTCAAGGAAAGACAGCTCTAGTTACAGGAGCTTCGCGTGGAATTGGGCGATCGATCGCCCTGGAATTAGCGCGACAAGGAATCAAACGTTTGTTGATTGTGGCGCGCAATCGCCAGCAATTAGTTGAATTAGCGACAGAAATCGAAGTTTTTGGAGTAGAAGCAGTGCCATTAGCTTTAGATTTAACTCAGTCGGTAGCGGTGAATATTGCGATCGCCCAAGCTTGGCGAGATAACGGCCCAATTCACCTGCTAGTCAACTGTGCCGGAGTCGCGCACCAAGCATCTTTCTTACGTTCCCCGCTACCGTTAATTCAGGAAGAAATCGCCTTAAATTTACTGGGAACCTACACAATTACCCGCTTAATAGCGAGGCGAATGGCCGCGCAAAAAGACGGAACAATCGTCAATGTTTCGAGCTTGATGGGCAAAATTGCCGCGCCGACAATGGCGACTTATTCTGCAACTAAATTTGCCATTTTGGGATTCACCCAAGCTTTACGCAGCGAGTTAGCAG
>DMYK01000064.1:0-1982 GCA_003483675.1 Microcoleaceae cyanobacterium UBA11344 | reverse complement strand
GCCACCGAATTGCCCCTTGTTTGCTGGATTTTGTGTTGCGGATGGCGACTCCTAAACTTTCAAATAAATCGGAGCGCGATCGCAAATTGCGAGATGCTTTAGCTAGCGGGCGATAAACTTTTTTAGGACTTTTGCAAACACTGTGTAGGGTGTGCACTGCACACCCAGCCCTATCAAGGTGCGATACAGCAGATTCCACGTTTATGAAGTACACCCGCCTATCGTTCGATCCCCGTAGGGACACGGCATTGCCGTGTCCCTACTACTGGTTACCAGAGCCTAGTAACGAGTAAAAATCATTGATTTATACCTTTTCACATCGACTTCTTCCTTCTTCCTTCTTCCTTCTTCCTTCGGCTACATCATTTCCATTCCCCCTGAAGCGTAAAAGCAGCCCAATAATAGGGAGACTTCCACTTTTCCTGCTCCATCATTTCAAGCTGCGCCGCCCTTAATGCTGCCGCCGGCGCTAACTTTTGTTGCAGCATTTTTTGATAAAACTTTTGCATTAACACAGAAGTTCCTTCATCATCCACACTCCACAAACTCACCGCTACCCGCTGAGCCCCCGCATACATAAAACCCCTAGTTAATCCCACCATTCCTTCGCCTTTAATATTCTGTCCCATTCCCGTTTGACAAGCACTTAAAACCACGAGATTTGCTGAGAGTTTCAAGTTAAAAATATCCGTGAGTCGCAAGAAGCCATTTAAAAGATTGCCCTTGTCATCAACCATCGACATCACAATTCCTGACAGTTCAGGATTTTGACTGTTAGCAATGCCGTGGGTGGCGAAGTGAATGATTTGATAATTGGCTAAATTTCCATCGGTAGCAGTAGTGCGACTGGCATCAAAATCAAATTTTTGACTGCTAGAATCTGAGGGGAATAAGCTTAATATTGTTTGGGCTTCTTGGCGGGTAAATGGTAGGCGATCGGGCGGCCATGCCAGATCAGAAGCACGGAGCGATCGATTTAAACCGAGGTTATTTGATTCTAATTTTTCGGTCGTTTCTTGGGTAAGTTTACCTTTAATTCTTTCATCGGTGATACTAAAAACAGGATCGGCTAAAATTGCTAAAGTTTGACTTGGTGGTTTTCTGTCTCCGTAATTTTGCCGGAGACTGGCGAGAGTTGAGGCGGAAGGCAGGGTAATAATTTCATGTTGGGCGATTAAGGGAATATTGGCATTTTGTCCGGCTGTTTGGAAAATAGTTAAAGCCGGAAAAGGGGTATAGTGCAGCACGCCGTCGGGAACAATTAATAAGCGTTTATCCCCTAATTGGGCTGCTGCGGGCTGTAAAATTAATTGACCGAGATTTGCACTCGCTTGGGCAGTTTTTTGGGGAATATTTCTGTAAATGGGGCTAGTTATTGCGGTGCGGAAATTCCGGGCTGCTGTTTCTATTTCGGCGCGTTTTGGCAATTCATAGCTGGTTAATTTGGTAGATGTCACAACCCACAAATAACTGCGGTATTGGCCGAGGGAATACTGCAATAAAATAGTGTTTTCATCGAGAATCTGTTTCTGAATTTCTGGCAGTGTTAAAGGTTGGGGTTGGGTGAGGGCAGCGTAGCGGGGGCTGGCGGTACGAATTTGGGTTTGAATTTGCTGATATTGTTGCAAAAGTGCGAGGCGCTGTTTGTCGATTTCATCGACTTTAGTTTGATTGGGATTGGGGCGACTGAGTTCTTGAATGCGTTGCTTTTCAATGGCATTGAGTTGCTGTTGCACGCTCCTTTCTTGTTGCAGTAAATCGGGAGAAATGCCTTCGCGAATGTTGGCGTGAGTTTCTTGGAGGAGTTCGAGGAGACTGCGGGCGCGAGAACGTTCGCTGGCTTCTAAGGCTTTGATATCATAACCAGATTTAGGATGAGTTTTGTGCAGTTGCATTAACAGGTCGATGTAGAATTCGTAGTAGTTTTGTACTGTGGCAAAGTATGAGGTACGAAGTTCTGGGCTGGCAATTTTGGTGCGGAG
>DMYK01000430.1:1550-4078 GCA_003483675.1 Microcoleaceae cyanobacterium UBA11344 | reverse complement strand
TACAAGTAGTGGTGGTAAGGTGCGCAGTGCGCACCCTACAAGTAGAGTCTGTGCGTCCAGGACTAATTAACTCATTTGGGTGTCTGGAAAGCCAGTTACCCATTACCCATTACCAAATATTAATGAATTGGATTACTGTAGGAGCCGATCGTTTTTTTGACAATTTGTCTGATGTGCTGACAACCCCGTTATTTTATATTGGGGACACTCATTTTTCCATCAGCGCGATCGTCAAAGTAATTGTATTAGCTGTATTTGCCTTCATTGTAGCTCGGATCATCAGTGAAGGTATCAAGCGCAGCCTGCTAGTTCGGATGGGATTAGATCGAGGGAGTCGAGAAGCAATTTCTACCATCATTAGCTATATTTTAGCAACTTTTGGCTGTATATTCGTTCTGCAAGGTGCTGGCATTAACCTCACTTCTCTAACCGTCTTAGCTGGTGTCGTCGGCATTGGTTTTGGCTTCGGGTTGCAAAATCTAGCCAGCAACTTTATCAGCGGTCTCACCCTGCTATTCGAGCAGCAAATTAGAGTCGGAGACTTTATTGAAATAGCCAACTTGTTAGGAACTGTAGAAAATATTTCGATCCGCTCCACAATTATTAAAACAATTGACGGTCTTTTTGTAATTATACCGAATATTAAGTTTGTCGAAACTAACATTATTAACTGGAGTTATAGAGACCCCAGATGCCGCTTACACATCCCCGTTGGCGTTGCTTACGGAACTGACCCAGTATTAGTTACCGAAGCACTGTTAGTGGCTGCAAGGATGGAATCCCATGTCTTATCTCATCCTTCTCCGAAAGTATGGTTTCGCGGATTTGGAGATAATGCTTTAAACTTTGACCTTTTAGTGTGGATTGACCAGCCGCAGGAAAGCGATGCAATCAAAAGTGCAATCAATTTTTTAATTGATTACGAATTTCGCAACCGCAGCATCGAAATTCCTTTTCCTCAGCGAGATTTGTGGCTGCGAAATCCGCAAGAGTTAAGTAATTTTTTTGACAGCAGAGACACCGATATTTCTAACGGCCAAGTCTTTCCGCAGAATATTAAGCACTCAAAACCTCAGCAAAATGCCAGCTTTTCAGAGCCTAATAAAACTGGGCCAAAATCTCTGAATAATTGGACATTGCGGGATTTGTTGCGGCGAGTAACTTATTTTGAACAATGTACGGATTTAGAACTGCGGCAGTTAATTGAATACGGCTACCGACAACTGTTTCCAGCGGGACAGGTTGTATGCAAAGAAAATGACCCAGGCAATTCTTTTTATATTATTCTTTCGGGTGCTGTAGAAGTTCTTTCTCAAAAAGCCGATAAATATATTGCTACGCTTCATGAGGGGGAGTTTTTTGGGGAAATATCTTTGCTGTTGGGGACTCCGAGAACGGCGACTGTTCGGACTACGGAAGATGCTATTTTGTTTGTAGTGGAACGCCACGACTTGCAGAAACTTTTAGTCGAACAGCCGAATTTAGCCGATCAAATTGCTCAAAAATTGTCGGAACGCCAGCAAGCTTTGAGAGATTTAGGATTGTTAGATGATGATGCTCTGGAACAAACTCCCTTTCTGAAAATTCGGAAACGAATTCAATTTCTTTTTGGGATTTGAGTAATACTAAATTAGTCCGCGCGGACTGAGTTTGTGTAGTAGCGATTTCAATCGCCGAGTGACTAAAATTTTGACATCAACTTTTGATTTTCAATTCCGCTTGTGCTTCCCGCCGCAATTTAGCAGCAATTCTAAACAATTCTTGACCGGTGTGCAAATGTCGATCGTCATAATTAAGGGTAAATAGATGCAATTCTTCTATGCCGTCCCCCACTTGATTAATGCAGTAGTAGAGATGAGCGGCAACTCCAGCTACATTAGATGGATTGGGCATTGAGCGAAAAAAGTTTTGCGCTTTTTTCAGAAATTCGCGACTGGTTTCGAGATAAGTTTGAAACTTTTCTATCAGTTCGTCATCAAAAGGATCTGCTGATAATTGGTCAATTTCCTTTTTGAGGGGCTTCAATATGCTGTTGAGTATTCGATTAACTGGTTTGTATACTTTCATCAGCCACTGTTCCATTTGTGCGTCGGCGTCGCGTGCAGTTTGTTTGTGCTGGTAGCTGACGTTGTTAGCGGCTTGTGCTTGCTGTTTGGTGTGCTGGGAAAGTTGGCGATCGTAAGATTGCCTCTGTTGCGAGTCTCCTAATATTTCATAGGCTACATTCAGCCGGACAATCTCTTCGTGACCCGCTGTTTTGCTGTTGCTATCTGGATGAAATAATTTGACTAAACGGCGGTAGGCTTGTTTAATCTCGGCTTGTGTTGCGGTTGGGTTAACGTTTAGGGTTTGGTAGTGATTAATCACGGAAGACACGCTTTTATTTCCTTGAAATATTGATAATCTGCGAAAAAATGCTTGACAATTACCTCATTGTTTGCTATTATTTTAATTATTTATCTAAGATAAATGCAAACTGTAAGTAAAAAACCTGAGTTTTCAAATGATCATAACAATCTATTTTATAA
>DMYK01000430.1:884-1408 GCA_003483675.1 Microcoleaceae cyanobacterium UBA11344 | reverse complement strand
ACGGCCAGGTTCAGTTCGGGATCTTGGAACAAGGGAGTGCTCAGATAGCGTTCGCCGAAGCTAGGCTGAATCATCACAATCAATTTTCCGGCATTTTCGGGACGCTTGCCGATCGTCAAAGCCGCAAACAATGCCGCACCGCTGGAAATACCAGACAAAAGTCCTTCTTCCCTAGCTAAGCGCCGCCCATAGGCGATCGCCTCGTCATCTGTAACAACTACAATCTCGTCGATCGCCTCAACATTCAGCACCGGCGGCACAAACCCAGCACCAATACCTTGAATTTTGTGAGGCCCAGGCTTTCCGCCGGAAAGTACCTGACTGTTAGCCGGCTCAACTGCGATCGCCTTAAATCCAGGTTTTCGCGACTTGATCACCTCCGAGATACCCGTAATCGTACCGCCAGTCCCAACCCCAGAAATCAGGAAATCCACCTCACCATCTGTATCTTCCCAAATTTCCTCCGCTGTTGTTTCCCGGTGAATCTGCGGGTTAGCTGGATTCCGAAACTGCTGCAACATATA
>DMYK01000430.1:0-810 GCA_003483675.1 Microcoleaceae cyanobacterium UBA11344 | reverse complement strand
CGACGTTCCGTGCTCATCGTATCAGGCATTGTCAAAATCAACTTGTAACCCTTAGCCGCCGCCACCATAGCCAAAGCAATGCCAGTATTGCCAGAAGTCGGTTCCACTAAAACCGTTGTTCCCGGAGTAATCAGCCCTTGGGCCTCGGCTGCATTGACCATATTGACGCCGATGCGGTCTTTAACAGACGCTGCCGGATTCATGCCTTCAAGTTTTACCACAATCCGGGCTAAGCAGCCTTCGGCTTGGGGAATACGGTTGAGTTGCACCAAGGGCGTCCGGCCGACCAATTCTGTAATGTCGCGAGCAATACGCATAATCTTTGTCAGTTTGTGGTTGAGGGTCAATCGTTAATTTCTAATAATTACAGATTTTCTGGTCTAATATCCTTCACTAGATGTAATACATGATATTGAGCTGCCGCCTGCCATTGCGTTTTTGGCACAGATCCTGTAGAGTGTATTTTTGCAAAACCGAGTTAGCTCTTGAGCGCGCTTCTTGCCAAACTTCCCAAATCACGGCACTTTCTACAGTTTGAGCCGGGGAGTCTTTTTCCGAGCGATCGAAATCAGAGCCTTCGAGGCAGTTGACAATTTCGAGAATTGTAATTTTCCAGGGCTCCCTCGCCAAGATATAACCTCCCTTAGCTCCTCGCTGGCTGCGAATCAGCCCGCTGCGTCTCATGGTAGCCAGCAACTGTTCTAAATATCGATCGGGAATATTTTGTTGACTCGCTATCTGGCGAATTTGCAGAGGCTCACCTTCCTCATAACAATCAGCGAGTTCCAGCAAAGCCAAGATTGCGTATTC
>DMYK01000344.1 GCA_003483675.1 Microcoleaceae cyanobacterium UBA11344 | reverse complement strand
GGACGTGGAGCGACGGTAAGACTACCGCTTGCGGAGCGCGTTGCTATGAAGCGTCAAGGAATCCTCGGACTTGATAGACGGGGAGGTATGTCAATCTTCAGTCTTGCTTATAAAGAACAGCCTGAAAACCTGATCGACTTTAGTCCAGGGATAAAAGGTAGTTGCAGGATAATCCAGCCTTGATTTACCGATCGTGCCGAATCATGTTAATACAGTGTTTTGGTGTAGTAAAATAGCACTTGTCGGTACAAGACATTAAAACCTACCCCCGGACTGGGGAAAGTTACGATCGAGGCAGCTCCTGGCAAGACGCTCGATAGCAGACCGCCATTTTGGCAACAGGATTGCGCCCGGAAGCCCACGCTGGCGCGGGATATTAAGGCCACAAAGTCTTAAGAATCCCCGCCTAGGCGAGACCGGAGAGTGTCCAAGCCCCTTGTCAAAACTAACGGTGTTAAGATATAAGTTGAAGATGTAGCTTCCCGAAAAAAATCTACAGGTATCTTGGGTAGCACCAATTTTGAGTAAATCGGAGTTCCGGTTTACTTCAGCTACTCCAGACCAGTGAATATCAGTTCAGTAGCCGTTAGCTCTAAGTGTTAAAGTTCACACCTTGGGATTCCCTAGTAAAGAGCTCTGTAAGTCCGCTGTTAAACATCCGATAGTAATATGGCGAGACTGTTCTTGGCGAAACTGCGACAAAAAGTGAGAGCCGGGAAGTTGTAATTACACAAGATTTAAACAATTCAAGAGGTATTATGAGCCAGCAGGTTATACAGCCGATGGTTAAGTTCCAGCGTCAGGTGCATTCTCTCGTCACGTCTAATATCATCCAGCCATCAGACAGCATTTGGAAGATTGCTCTGCTGTACGGTGACGAATGGTCGTACTGGAAACAGCAACTCCTAGAGTTTGACTTTTCCTTGCAAGACCCCGTGAGCGAGTTACTAGCCGTGGAAGCTTGGGACGAGGAATAGGGGAATAGTTTTGAGTTTTGAGTGAGCGAGTTTTGAGCTGAGGCACGCTCGCACGCTCGCATTGGAGGCAGAGCCTGGAAGGTTATTGGTAACAACTAACAAATAACCAATAACCAATAACAACTGTCAACTGTCAACTGTCAACGGTCAACGGTCAACTGTCAACTGACTTCCCTTAAAGGCAAGCTGCTAAAGCTTGAGCTAATTGTTGAGCTGTTTGAAAGCGCTCCCCTGGGTTAGCTGCTGTGGTTCGCAAAATGGTTTCTCGCAATTTCGGGGCGATCGTCGGAATATTGTCGAGCTTAAACCCATAACCACGAGCTAGTTTGCCGTAAAACTTTTGAGGGCCCTCGCCCGTAAGCAAAAAGATTAAAGTAGGCCCGATCGCATATAAATCCGACTGAGGGATGGGCTGTCCCCGGTCTTGTTCCGGCGCTGTGTAGCCCTCAACGCCGATGCGAGTCCCTGGAGGAGTTCCGATTTCTTTAACTGCGCCAAAATCGATCACCGAAATGCCATTGTCCCGGTGCCGTACCAGCAAATTAGCAGGTTTAATATCCCGGTGGACGAGGGGGGGTTTTTGAGAGTGAATGTAGCCCAAAACCTCACAGGTTTGAATCATCCACTCTAGGGCCTGTTGGGGAGGAACTGGGCCGTATTTATAGATGCGTTTTTCTAAATCCTCGCCGTGGAGCATTTCCATCACTAAGTATTTTTTGCCCCCTTCGACAAAAAAGTCGAAAAACTGAGGAATTCCCGGATGGTTGAGGGCTTTGAGTGTCTTAGCTTCTCGTTCAAACAGTTCTTGAGCTTTGGCTATTTGAGCCATGTCAGCATTCATTTCCTTGAGGACTACCAAAGAAGCTGCGGGCGAACTTCCGGGTTGTTGAGCTTTAGCCTTCTCTCGATCCCAGGCTAAAGTCGTTGTCCCCATACCGCCTTGACCCAAAGTTCGCAGCACTTGGTAGTGGCGGATTGTGCGATCGACTTTAATCGGTTCGCCACAGTGGATACAGAATAAATTACCCTGGGGGTTGCCCGCGTGGGTACACCGCGCAGTGGGGAGATTGACGGCTGGGTCTGTCTCAATTTTGCTGCCGAGTTGAATAGTAGTAACTTGGAAATGCAGAAGTGGGCCGCCCCGCGCCAATTGGATCAGGGCACCGTCGGAGATCCACCCCTGCTCGATCGACATACCGTTAACAAAAGTGCCATTTGTCCCGGAATTGACTAAATACCACTGACTAGAGGTGCCGCTCTTAACTTTTTGCAATTCCAGGTGCTGCCGCGACACTAAAGGATTGGGGAGCACAACGTGATTTTCAGGAGAGCGGCCGATGCGAACAATGGATTCGCTCTCAAAACTCCACTGTTGCAGGGGGATCTGTTGTTCTGGATCTAAAAGGGTCAGTAGCATTTTCAATGGATGTGGTTGAGCTCCGTTATTTGGCAGTGGCGGGCGATCGATAATTTACAGGTTTGAACAAGGAAGAAGCAAGAAGGAAGAAGGAAGAAGGAACAAGGAAGAAGTCGATGTGCAAATGCAGTCAAAGCAATGGTTTCAGCAAGGACTAGGGCGTGTTTTCAAAGTC
>DMYK01000526.1:2406-6417 GCA_003483675.1 Microcoleaceae cyanobacterium UBA11344 | reverse complement strand
TATGTATTGCCTTTGATGCCAGCCGCTGCGATTTTAGTAACGTTGCTGTGGGGCGATATTCTGGCAGGTAAAGAAGAGGAAGGAAGAAGGGAAGGGCGATCGGTAAACAAGCCGAATTCTCTACCGCAGTCGCTGTTAGTTACATTCATCTTCAATGTAGTATTTTTATTGATTCTAGCGGGAGCAATTTTCTATTGTTACCACTGGCTGGGAGACGATCCAGCGATGCCAAATTTTCCCCAAGCACTTCAAGAGTCGGGATTGCTGATTTTGGGCGGTGGGATTTGGATAATTACGGCGGGGGCGATCGCGCTTTTACTCTGGAAACGTCAGCAACGCTGGATTTTGGTTGCCAACTTCATCGGATTAGTAGTATTTATCATCTTTGGTCTTACTCCTGCCTACAATTTGGTTGATCTCAACCGCCAGTTACCTCTGCGACAACTAGCACAGATTGCCGTTCAACAAAAACTGCCAGGGGAAGAGTTTATGATGATTGGTTTTGCCAAACCTAGTGTAGTTTTTTATGCCAAATTACCGGTGACTTACTACCGAATTGCCAGACTTGCGATCGACCACATTGAAGCATCAAAAAATCCCAGTTCTCCGTCTATTTTGGTGTTAGGATATCCAAATAAATTTGTGCAATTTGGATTGCAGACCAATGAATATCAACTGCTGGATAGTCGTGGCGCTTACCAACTCGCAAGGGTTCCGAGAACAGCGTTTCGATAGTGTATTGTACTGCGGCTGCGGTGAGCCGACCTATATGGTGTGAAAGTAGGGGCAATCCCCCGTGATTGCCCGTGAATCGGTCGATGATGCATCCAGGACTGTAAAAGCTATAATCTAGTCACTACCTAAAACCCGAAGCTCGGAGCCTACAATGGTTTCAATTCTCAACAAACCCTCCTCGTTAATCCATGAGATTTGCATTGAAAAAGTCGATCGGTGGAAGTTGTTCAAATTTAGTGAATCGCTCCAACAGCGTAGGTCACAATTGTTAGAGAAGAAGAAGGCAGACCAACTAATGGCAGAAGAGGTAGCGGAATCTGCGAGAACAAATTGAGCAATTGAATATTCAGGTGCACCCCGACACACAGAAACAAATAGAAAGTCTTGACCTAACCTTAAAATAAAATGGAGATAGAAGTCAGTAAGGGGAACGATCGCTCATAATTAAGAAAGTGTCTCAGCCAGCCAATATCAACTATAAAAGCGTATTTAGGCGAGTGGAAGATTATGATCCCAATCAATGAAGCTCAACAGCAGTTACAGCAGTCGATCGATCGCGATTGCAGGACAGACTAGCAATGCAGTATTATTGTCTGAAGCTCACTCGGTATCGGTTGCCCGTGAAACACTGTATCTTCTCTCAGTGCTGGGGATGCGGGAATCAATTCGCGAAGGAATGGCAATGCCGATCGAGGATTGCGATCGCCAGTTGCAGTGGTGAGTTAGGATCGGGTATACACCAAACAGGCACAGAAAGATGCCAAAAAGCTGGCTTCTAGCAATTTACGAGACAAACTGCAAGAGTTCAGGTGCTACTATGGGTATTAGTTAAAGAGAAGACCATACCACGATATATATTTACTCTAGATCAAGTGATAACACGTAATGCAAAAACAAACAGACTCTCTTAATCAGCGGTTAGAATCACCTCGTTGCAAAATTATTAATTCCTACCTTACAACTATTGAAGATAGCTTTCAAGAAAACCGTCCCCAACTAAAACTTATCAATTATGGTACGGGTTCAGGAAAAACTCACCAATTATTTCAAGCAATTTATAAAACAATAGAAGAACATAAAGATATTCAAATAATCGGTATATATATTGCCCCATTGAGAGAACACTTATCTGTTCCTACTCTCACGGGGTGACAAACAGGCTAGGAAAGAGACAGGATGGACTCTTGAGCCTTCAGCCCCCGTTGATCAAATATTAGAGAATGATCGCGTGTTAGGTAATATCATGTTAGTAGCGCGATCTGTATCTTTAGAGTTTAGAGTTTCTGGTTAGTTATAATGACATATAAGGTGTTCGATCAAGGAGAAATCAAAATCATGGCACTTCGTCAACCTCGCGAGAGCAAAGAAGAATTTGCCCAACGCGGCGATCTGATTTATCAAACTCAAATACGCGCACAAGTCGAATTGGGAAATCAAGGCAAAATTGTCGCGATCGACCTTGAAACTAAAGATTTTGAGGTTGATGCGAGTGAAATAGCCGCTTGCGAGCGCCTGGAAACTCGTCACCCAGATGCTCAGATATGGATTGTTCGTATTGGTTCTCGTTATGTTCGTCGATTCGGCGGACGCACCAAGAGAACTGTATGATCACAGGAATCGTCAACGGGGATTTTGAGGCGATGCTCTCGCTCTCAATATGTGGCTCTGATGGCAAAGTTTACATACAAGATGCGATCGTAGACACAGGCTTTAATGGTTGGCTTTCATTGTCTCCAGATTTGATTGATCAGTTAAATCTGAAATGGAAAAGACGGGGACGCGCTATTCTCGGTGATGGTAGTGAATGCGTTTTTAATATCTACGAAGCAGTTGTACTTTGGGATGGGGTTTATCTGACGATCCCAATTGATGAAGCTGATTCAGAACCTCTTGTCGGAATGTCATTGATGGAAGGCTATCAACTCATGGTTCAAGTCTTTGAAGGAGGCAATGTAGAACTGTGCAAAGTAAACACGATCTAATTCTAAGTTAGAGCGCGATCGTGCTGTAAATACCAAAGTCCCGCGAAACTTTGATCAGACTATAGTGTTGACCTTTGAGAGGTGAAACTTGTGGCACAGGCATCTTGCCTGTGACGGGAAAGATGCCCGTTCGTTCCACGCGGTTTTCAGTGTTACGGCTCATGTGTTTGAGTCGAATCGTGCGCCGAAATTGATTAAGAAAGAGAGATTCTGATGGGCAGTAAGAAGGGGTTGACATCAATCCGTGATTGGCGGTAATACTGTGTCAGAAACGATGTTATACCGCATCTGTGGTACAATTATAAGTGAGCATTCCACGCACGGAGCGCGTTCAGGCAGTAAGAAAGAGAACTTTCTTAAGAGCCTGTAATTCTGGGAGATATTTCAGTAAGATATTTGATCAGATCCTACTAATACCAAACTCTGAATTTAGTTTTGGAGAACAAATGTATGAGCCCTTGGGAACCTGCTGGTAACGGCTTCCCCCTCTAAAGTTGATCAACGATAAAAAAACATTACCGAGAGGCTGATAATGTCAGTTCTACTTGACAGAGTTACGATAAATCCTAGACAGTGTGGTGGTCGTCCCTGTATCCGAGGCATGAGAATTCGGGTGTCAGATGTGCTAGATCTCTTTGCCGCGGGTCTCAGCGCCGGAGAAATTTTAGAGGAAATGCCTGATCTGGAAGCAGATGATCTGAAGGCATCGCTTTTATATGCCTCACGGAAACTTAATCACCCAGTTTTAGTGTAATGACAATTTGGGTGGATGCACATCTGTCTCCTGCAATTGCCACCTGGATTGGCAGCACGTTTGAGATTGAAGCTGTGGCTTTGCGTGATCTTGGACTAAGAGATGCCGAAGATCCCGAAATCTTTGAGGCTGCAAAAGCTCAAGAAGCCATCGTGATGACTAAAGACAGCGATTTTGTCGATTTGGTTGAGCGGCTCGGTTCCCCTCCACAAATTATTTGGCTGACTTGTGGCAATACCTCTAATGCTCGGTTGCGTGAAATTCTGAGGGAGACATTGCCCAGAGCTTTAGAACTGTTAGCTGCTGGCGAGACATTAGTAGAAATTCGCGGAGACTAGCTCTATGGGCTAACGCTGTAAATACGAAAGCCCGACTAAACTTTGCTCAGACTATAGTGTTTCTATTTGAGAGGAGAAACTTGTAGCACAGGCATCTTGCCTGTGACGGGAAAGATGCCCGTTCGTTCCACGCGGTTTTCAGTGTTACGGCTCATGTGTTTGAGTCGAATCGTGCGCCGAAATTGATTAAGAAAGAGAGATT
>DMYK01000526.1:0-2400 GCA_003483675.1 Microcoleaceae cyanobacterium UBA11344 | reverse complement strand
AATATTATTGTGTCAGAAGCGATATTATACCACATCTACCGTGTTATGGTTTTGAGTCAAGGAGAACATTGAATGCCAGCCAATCTATTCAAAAACTTTGACTTTAATCTTCTTGATTCACCAGACTTCAAGGAAGATTCTGTCCGCGAAGAACTCATAACGCCATTACTACACGCTTTGGGATATCAAGCTAGTGGCGCATTTCAAATTGGACGAAGCAAGGTGTTGGTACATCCATTTGTGATGATTGGAATAAAAAAGCACAAAGTTAATATAATTCCAGATTACTTGCTACGAGTAAAAAATCATTTTGCTTGGGTATTAGATGCAAAACGTCCAGATCAGAAAATAGTGAATGATACCAATGTTGAACAAGTTTATAGTTATGCTATTCATCCTGAAGTGAGAGTAGATATATACGCTTTGTGTAATGGACGCGAGTTAGTTGTATTTCACATCAACCATATTGAACCCATTCTTAAGGTCGCCCTGCAAGACGTTGAGAATAAATGGTCAGATATTGAGAAATTACTATCTCCATACACTGTCCTCAGCTATCAACCTAGACCTAAAAATCTATATCCTGATTACGGCCGGCATTTGTACAAATTAGGTTACACCGATCAAAACATTGCACACTTCTTTTACGAGATGCCAGTCGATCATATTGCTCGAGTCGATGACGAAACACTTTCCATACTCGTCAATTTAGCTCCTGATGGGGTTGAATTTGCACTCTCTTTTGATTTTAGTTTTGAAAGATTAGTAGAGCTTGTAAATCTTGCACCAGAAAACCAACAGCACTATATTTTGGACGGCTTGAGGCGACAGCCTTATAAAGTAAATATTGTGCCTCCGTTCACTGTCAGTGTAGAAGCGTATCTAGGTTCTCTAACTAAAGCGGAATTTGAAGATATAATGCCTATGATTGTGAAAAAGTTTTATTGAGCGCAGTATAACAATTCTGGTGCAGCGGATTGAACCGAAGCCGCTTGGGTGAGGTGCAAAGATCTCGGCAACCGCTGACCAGAACCGTTAGAGTACGATCGCGCCTTCTCAATCCCCACGATCGCGCTGGCTCAATCCCCACGATCGCGCTAACACCTTCAAAAACCCCCATCATGCGCCATTGAGTTAACATTCGATCGATTCAACTCGAACCGGAAACAAACTATTTGGTTTTTAATAAACTTTTGAAGGAAGACGCGGGTTCAATGGCGTACCAGAGAAAAGACGCTCTCTGGTGTCCATCAACAACATTAGATCATAAATCGCCAGTAGATTTCTATTCACAGTTAAAGAAAAGATTTAACTATTTAGAGACAGGAGTTTTTGTTAGCACGCAGGGGATAAATATACCTGAATTTACTGCTGTCGCCAAGAATAAATCGGCTTGGGCGGTTCTTAATTATACAGATACAGATAAAAAGAAAATTGATCGAGATAGTCTCCACGAGGATACGAAAGCTTTTACAGAGGGGAAATTCTTGGATGTAGAGGGTTCTATTTTTTGTTATCTAAAAGGACAAGAAGATAGCAAACAATGGGATACTTTCTGCGATAAATACAAGATAAAGATTTTACCTGAATTTGAGAAAGTATTGATTGAGTTGGGAATTAAGAACTGGATCGCGCAGAGTTTTTCAAATCCGAACTTGGGCTTGCCTATTACTCCGCCTAAATCATTTCCTGAAAAACAATTTTTTAGTATTTATGTACGCAGCCCCAAAAAGCAGGACGCTAAAGCGGTGGCGGTAGAATTTCTTTACAAAGATGGTTGCATATATATAAAAAATGTCATCCGAGATCTGAAAGAGATCGAATCGAAATTTCGATTTTTAAGAAAGAGAAAAAATGACTCAGAAAAATTAATTAACGATCAAAACTATTTGGTAGATGAATCAGAGAAGCTGTATATTAGTTGTTATACAGATAATTTCTATACGCCAACATTAATTGGACGTGTGGGTATTCTTGAAGATATGGAAAGGGGAGAATTAACAATAGATCGCACAATTAAAGATGAAAATAGTAGTAGATTGTTACCTGTGGTATCCTATTACAACAGCGAGATCAAACCGATTAAAAGAATCAAAAATATGATCAGTTTGGATTTGAAGAACGAAACATTTATTCAGTATTATGTTCCTCCGGCACAAAATATCGTAGCATCGATTCAGAAAGGGTTTAGAGTCTATCATTTGATTGGAAACAGATATTCCACAGAGTCTATTCCCACATCTGAGCTGATCGAGCATCCCATCACAGCTTTACATTTTAGTACGCTGACTCAAGATGTTTTAAAAATAGGGGAAAACAGTCAATTGTCATTGTTACAAAAAGTAGCCAAAGTATTAATTGAAAATTAAAACTAGGCTGAATTGAAATGCTGATTCCAGA
>DMYK01000513.1:8339-9539 GCA_003483675.1 Microcoleaceae cyanobacterium UBA11344 | reverse complement strand
ACAAATAACCAATGACTAATGACTAATGACTAATGACTAATGACTAATGACTAATTAGCCCGTTTTTGGTCGCTGCGGCCGCGCAAATACTCCGCTAAAAACGCCAATCCTCCCGAACCTACCATTAACAGCACGCTCAGAGCATTAATATCAGGTTTCACCCCAGTCCGAATCCGGCTAAAAATTTCCATCGGCAAAGTTGTAGTTCCGCTACCTGCGGTAAAACTCGCAATTAAAAAATCGTCCATGCTGAGGACAAAAGACAGGAGACAACCCGAAACAATGCCAGGTAATAATTGAGGTAATAAAACCTGAACAAAAGCCTCAACTGGCGTCGCTCCCAAATCCAAAGCAGCTTCTTCTAAAGACGGGTTAAGGTCTGCTAATCTAGTAGAAACAGCTAGGGCAATATAAGCCAAACAAAACACAATGTGAGCCGCTACAATTGTCCACAAACTGAGAGGAATAGCCAGGGCTGCTAAAAATACCAGAGTCGCAACCGCACTGGCAATATCTGGAATAATAATCGGCAAGTAGGAAACTCCCTGATATAAACTCTTGCCTGGAAAGCGGTAGCGGGCCAAACCCACAGCCATCAAAGTACCGAGTACAGCCGAGATAGCAACTGCACAGATAGCAACTGTTAAACTATTTCTCAGCGCAATTAAAATCCGGCTATCGCTAAATAATTTAACGTACCAATCTAAAGTAAATCCTTCCCAGCCAGCGCTAAAACGCGATTTATTAAAGCTGTAAAATGTCAGTACCAGGATGGGCAGGTACATATAGAAAAACATCAAAACGGCAAACACAACCTGCCAAGAAACCTTAAATTTAGGCTTTAAGTACAACATATCGGCGGGGATTTCCTCCTGTGGATTCTCGGTAGTATTTTCCATATCTTGATAATGGGGAATTGGTAATTGGGATTGGTAATTGGGAATTTTTTCCTTTTCCTTCAACATCGGTTAAATCCGTTAAATCCGTTACATCCGTTACATAATCCGTTGCCGAACTTCTTCCTTCCTAGATTGCATTACGATCGCCATATTTAAGCAAAAGTGCAATTCCAATACTCACTGCAAAAATCAACACCATACTCAAAGCCGATCCCAGCCCCCAATTCTGAGTTGCTCCCAAAAATTGATTGTAAATCAAACGAGCAGCCGTCATACTGGAAGCGCCGCCCAGCAACTCTGG
>DMYK01000513.1:3372-8308 GCA_003483675.1 Microcoleaceae cyanobacterium UBA11344 | reverse complement strand
TCCCGGCATCGTCTGGGGTACTGTCACTTGCCAAAAAGTTTCCACCGGATTCGCCCCCAAATCCTGAGATGCTTCTAGCAAGCGGCGGTCTAATTTTTCCAAAGAAGCGTAGAGAATTGTCACAATATAAGGCAAATAACTGTAAGCCATGCCAATTAAAACTGCTGAACTTTGATTGAGCAATTCCACCGGGGGGATGCCTACAAGTGCCAGCACGGAGTTGAGAACCCCCGTAGGACGCAGAATTGTAATCCAAGCATACGATCGCAACAGCGAAGAAGTCCACAGTGGCAAAACAAAGCCTAACAACGTTAAATTCCGCCACTTTTTCGAGACATTGAGGGCGATCCAGTAAGCTACGGGAAATCCCAGCAGCAAACAGAGTATGGTAGTCCCTGTTGCGAAAAAGATCGATCGCCCAATCACCTGCAAATTCAGAGGCTCAAATACTCGCAAGTAGTTGTCAATTCCCGAAGGATTCACTAAGTCTCCGGGTTTGATATTCGGGACCAAACTAAGTTGAAAAATTACCCAAGTTGGTATTACTAATAATAGAGCCAGCCACAAGCCAGAAGGGCCGAGCAATGCCAGTGGTCCAGCCCACGATGACCAGGGAGAAACAGTTTCAGGCTTCGAGGGAGGATTGGGAGGCATTGGAGGGGGAGATTTGGTGGAAACAGCCATAAATAATAGTTTTGAGTTTGGATTTTTGATTTGTAGGGGCGGGTTCACCAACAATCATCGCCTAAAATCGATCGTCTCCTCAACCCGCCCACCCAACGGTAAATCGAAATGTACATGAAACTTCTGGCAAAAATCGGAATTTTGAGTTTTTAACCGCAGATTAACGCAGATTAACGCGGATGCAATACGGGATTAATGGGTGATCGGCTATGGGGCGGGTTGATGTTAATATTGAGTGAGAGTCGGAGATTGTTGGTAAGATTAACCGCTGGTTAATTTAGTCCAATAGCGATCGTACACGTCTATAAATTTTCCTACGGGAGCAACACCTTCGCAATTTTTCAAAGTAGCCTCGGAAGGGAACAGAATTTCGTTGGCCCTAACTTCCGGTGTCAGCAAACTAAAAGCATCTTCCGAAGGAGTTGAGAAACTGAGTCGTTCTACTAAAGAAGCAGCGACATCCGCTTGTAGCATAAAGTTAATCCACTTATAAGCTGCTTCAGGATTGGGAGCACTTTTAGGAATTACTAAAGTGTCAGTCCAGAGAGAAGAACCGCTTTTTGGCACAACATAGCGCAATTTGTCGTTATCTGGAATTACCTCGTTAGCATCAGAAGAGTAACACATGGCTATCTTCAAATCCCCCGTCAGCATTTGAGGCCGCCAAGCATCAGTGGTAAAAGATGCGATCGCCGGTTTTAACTCCACCAACTTTTCGTAAGCTTTTTTGACTTGCTCTGGGTTCGTAGAATTGAGAGAATAGCCCAGCATTCGCAGCGCAGCACCCATCACTTCTCGAACATCATTTGCCAGAGTCATTCGCCTTTTCAACTCCTGTTTGTGTTTCCACAAATAGTCCCAATCGACCGGAGCTTCTTTGAGCTGTGAGCTGTTGTAAATCAGGCCTGTGGTTCCCCAACTCAAAGGTACGCTGTAGCGGTTTCCTGGGTCATATACAGGATCTTGGAACTGTTTTTTGAGTCGATCGATCCCTCCCAAAATTGAGTGGTCTAATTGGCTCAAAAGCCCCAGTTCCGTCATCTGAATCACCATGTAGTCAGAGGGGTAAATGATGCTGTAGGCCCGGCCACCGCCGGCTTGAACTCTAGCCAGCATCGCCTCATTGGAGTCAAATACGTCTGCAACCACGCGGATGCCCGTTTTTTCGGCAAAGCGATCGAGCAAAGCTTTGTCTGTATAGCCTGCCCAAGTATAGATGAAAAGTTGGTCAGCATTACCTTTGACTGGAGGAGCAGATTGTACGTCTGCAAGTCGCCAGCCACAACTAGAAAGGGCTAAGCCGGAGATTGTCGCCGCCGAATTTTTTAGGAACTGACGGCGTGTAGAATTAGCCCTGGAAATCCTGGAAATTGGTAGATTAGTCGGAGGCACAGTTCGATTTTAGATTTTAGATTTTAGATTTTAGATTGGGGATTGGGGATTGGGAAATTCGATTTTAGATTTGGGAATTGGGCGGAGCGAAGCGGAGGAATTGGGCATTGAAAAAGGTTGAATTATTTTTATTTCTTCTTGCTTCTTCCAACTTCGGTCTTCCATTACATCCGTTACATCCGTTACATCCGTTACAAAATCCGTTGCCGAACTTCCTTCGTTTCCCAATTATCCCCGATCGCTCAAAACGAGACAATCAGTAGTTCCCCAGTAAGCATAAATCGGCGTGTGCGGATCTGGGAAAGAGCCACCGGTATTCGCTTGCCGCACCGTCATTTGATCGCCTGTGGTCAACTCCACCACGTAATGAACGTGGGTGCCCATGTACATGATATTTTTGAGCCTCCCTTCAAAACAGTTGACTGAAACTTCCGGCTGGTAAAGATTCAAATATACTTTTTCCGGCCGGACACTGACTACTACAGAGTCGCCCGTTATCCCGTTCCACATATCCGATTGCTGGACGACTATTTTTAGTCCGGCTGCGGTACGAACTGTTACGGTCGATCGGTCGATCGACTCCACATTACCAGCAAACAAATTCGTATCCCCAATAAAATCCGCCACAAAAGCCGTCTGCGGACACTCATAAATTTCTTCAGGAGAGCCAATTTGCTCAATTCGGCCCTCATTCATCACCGCAATCCGGTCAGAAAGACTCATCGCCTCTTCTTGGTCATGAGTCACCATCACAAAAGTCAGCCCCAATTCTTGATGCAAATTCGACAGTTCCAACTGCATCTGCTTCCGCAACTTCAAATCCAGAGCCCCCAGCGGTTCATCCAGCAGCAGTACCGCCGGTCGATTCACCAGAGCTCTGGCCAAAGCCACCCGCTGCTGTTGACCACCGGACATCTGGCCCGGAAATCTGTTGGCGAAGGATTCCATTTTCACCAATTGCAAAACTTCCCGTACTCGTTCTTCAATCTCAACTTTCCCCAACTTCTTAATCCGCAATCCAAAAGCGATATTGTCCCAAACATTCATATGTCCGAACAAAGCATAGCTTTGAAACACGGTATTTACCGGACGGCGGTAGGCTGGAGTGTTGGTCATCGACTGACCACGAATCATCAATTCGCCCGCCGAGGGAGTCTCGAAGCCAGCGATTAACCGCAGCGTCGTAGTCTTGCCGCAGCCACTGGGCCCCAGAATGCTAAAAAATTCTCCCTGATGGATTTCTAGGTCAACTCCGCGAACTGCGGTTTCGCCGTTGAATACCTTGAAGACCTTGCGGAGTTCAACGTCAATCGCTGTATCCGCTGCTGTAGTACCTTGGTTGAGTGCTGTCTGAAACATATTCGCCCGTTCCTGGGGGTTTGCTACAGTTCACAAAAATTTACTTAAATTTCTTTAGAACTTACTCCAAAGTGTAAGCTAAAGTTTTTGTTCTTTACATTTTACCTGAGAACTCAGCCCGATCGAACTCCAAAGCCCAGCGTCCCATACCCAATTTTATTTATGGTCATCTATGGGTTACTGGGACTTGGGGCGGGAGAGGGTTTTGGCTTTTTGTCTGTTTTGGGTTCTTCTGCTTTTTTCCACTCTGACAAAGGTCGCTGGACGGCATTTTTAAAGTCGAAAGGTACCAGAATCACGGGCAAATTTTGGGACGAATTTTGAGGGGGCGATTCGGCTGGGTTGGCTTGAGCGTACAAGAAGCGGCCGCTAAAGTCTGTTTTGCCTAAAACTAGCCGATGAGTTTCCTGATTGTCTAGTTTTACTGTTACGGTAGCTTGGGGTTTGTCGAGACCGAATTCCGCCATTTGAGCGGGGGTGATCTTAATTGTGCGATCGCTCTTTCCCGTCGCCAACCTGTCTAACAAAAAATCTACTGATGCCTGATTTGCTGCTGCTGGTACTGGGACTTTCATTTTCCAACTAGATTCGCCTCCTTTTATAGCATAAACTCGCTCGAATGTCAAGATCTTTTCGGGAGTTTTTACTGTAAAGAATTGTATGCGATCGGACTTGAAAGTAAAAATTCTCTGTTTTTCATCCTTAGCCGCCTCTTGCTTTGGAGCTACTTGTATCTCGAACAACGAAACCAAGCCAGTTAAGCTCAGTGCGACCGCTATCAATACTAATGTATTCTTCTGCAATTTCATAATAACTGGGAATGGGGCATTGGGAATGGGGCATTGGGAATGGGGAATTGGGAATTGGGGAATTGGGAATTAGGGAGTCTGTTATTAGTAACAACAATCAACCGTCAACAATCAACCGTCAACAATCAACAATCAACAGTCAACTGTCAACAGTTAACAGTCAACCGTCAACTAACTTATCTTCTCTTCCACCAGATAGCGCCGCCAATTCCCAGTCCGAGTAAAGGCCAAATTAGCCAAGCTAAAACCAGCAATCCTACTTGCTCAACAGTCATATTGATGCGACGGTTGGTAGCTTTTTTCGGGCTGATAGAAAAGCTTTGCTGGTCGGGCTTACTCAACCAACTGACAGAGTTGAGAAACACGTCGCTATTCAGTTGTTGGTCAAACCAACCATTAGTAACAAATTGAGAGGTTCCAATTATTACCATTCGCGATGATTTCCCTGACGCTGAAGGAATAGCAGGAGTTGAAGTTGGACTGGGGGATGATTTCGGAGATGTTGTCGGTGTTGGTGCAGTTTCTGGGGAAACTGTCGGGGAATCTGTCGGTGTTGGCGCAGTTTCTGGGGAAACTGTCGGGGAATCTGTCGGTGTTGGCGCAGTTTCTGGGAAGATTGGAGACATAGCTTCTTGGGAAACAATCACCTCATAGCTAATGGGGGAAGCCGTGGGAGATGTTGTCGGCGATGG
>DMYK01000513.1:985-3240 GCA_003483675.1 Microcoleaceae cyanobacterium UBA11344 | reverse complement strand
GTTGGTGAGGGTGAAGTTGTTGGGGATGGTGAAGGCGTAGCAGGTGAAGTTGTTGGGGAGGGGGAGGGAGTTGATGGGATGCTCCCAGTGTTCGATCGCACTAAAGCTACACCTAATAATAGCGGGCCTGGTCGATCGGTCTTCAGATCAAACTCCAACTTCTTAGTCGTCAAATCGCTTTCGGCCCAACTTGGCTCACTTGTCCAAATCAGCGGTTTTTCTTCTATCCCTTCTACTTTCGTGGTTTCCAAAGGACGAGCAAAGGGGTAAAATGAAATGCCACTACCAAAACTTTGAGTAATCGGATGTTGGCCGTAACGTCTGACGGTGGGAACCGTCAGGCCCAGGCCGAATTTTTGACCATTACCTGAAGCATCGATCGCCAAACGACTGTTTAATTTTACGCCCCATTCTTGCAGAAATTTGTCTAATCCCAGGTTAACTGCTGGGTCTACCATTAAGAATAAACTGCCGCCGCGATCGAGATAAGCTTTAATTGCTTTAATTTCTGCATCTGAAAAGGGTTTTTCCGGCCCAGCAATAATCAAAGCATCTGCATTTTCGGGCACTTCTTTGCTTTCTGCAAAATTCAGCGTTTGTGTGGTATAATACTTATCTTTCAGCGCTTTTTCAGCTTGCTGAATTCCGCCTTGACCTTCCTGTAGCGGGCGTTCTCCTTTTCCTTGGAGAAAGTAAACAGTGGGATTGCGCGTACTAAGAATTTCTTCTAAGCCATTGGTAAGTTTTATTTCCGAAAGCCCTTGATTTGGGTCACTCCCAAAAGCAGTGCCGCCTTTTTGAAGCACCTGTTTTTTGTCACCTGATTGTAGGTAAATTTCTCCGATGCTAGTAATGCTAAATTCCCTGGCTTTTCCCGGTTGGGCTAGCGGGTCAACAAACTCGAATTGAAACTTTTCGCCTCCCTCACGTTTGTAGCTTTCCAGCAATTCTTTAATTTCAGGGTTTTGGATGGGGTCAAATACCCAAACTTTGACTGGCTGTTGCAGGTTTCGCAATATTTGCTGAGTCTGGGGGGCGAGGGTAAATTTTTTGCTTTCGGTTAAGTCGATGCGGGTGGGATAGCGAAAGACTAGGAAGTTAATTACTCCGAGAATCACTAAGACGGCTAGGGTGGAAATCAGGGCGTTTGTGCTGGCTTGAGTGGAACGTCGCCCCCAAAAACTTTGTTCGTAAGAGATGTACAATACCCAAAGTGCGATCGTCACTATTCCAGCAATAACTAGACCGACTGTTAGAGGTTCCCATGCTACGGATACAAGTCTTGCTGTCACCCCCGCGGCGATGAGGAGAGGGCCCAGCAAAAAAATGTATTTCCAATTGGTTTGGCTAGTTTTCATAAGGTAAATATTGGTTGACAATTTTGAGGTTAGAGAAGGTTATTTTATACCAGATTGATCTGCAACCATGCTGTTACATCTGACAAATTTGTGAAATCTAGCACGCTGTCTCCTAGATTTTCTAATTGCTGTACGGATAATTGACGGATGCGGTTTTCTATGTCCGGCTCTATTGTACCTAAACGTCGCACCATTTGACGCATGATTAACGATAATTGAGCTGTTTTTGTCGCCTCCTCTCTGGCGATATCTATGGCACTCTGCTGGTCGTGAACCCATAATTCGTGATGCTGTAATTCCTTTAATTCTTGCTGAGTGAAGTTGGACTCGTTAGCCAGTTGAAAGGCTTTCTGAATTTCGGGAACTGCGCTCAATTTTTCGGGTACTGTCTGCAAAGTGCTAGTATTTTTGAGAAAGTAAATCCATTGGTCGGCGGTTGTTTCTAATTCTGCTAATTGTTTGCTAAATTTTGGCATTTCGACAAATACTAAATCTATTTCAGTATCTGGATAATCAAAGTGTTTCTCTTTATCCTTAAAAACAAACCGCGAAATGACTTGTTTCTGATTAGAAAACATTTCAAAATCGGCAATTTTTAAAGATATTACTTGTTTGAGTTTTGCGTAGCGTTCTTCTGGTGTTAATTCCAGGCTATAGGTTTTTTCAGCATTGTACAAAAGTCTTTTTCCGAAGGAGGACACGTTGATTATTTGAAGTTCGATCAAAGCTATTTGATCGCAGTTAATTCTAGCTTTGATCTCTAGGTAGGTGTCTTGGGAGCCGCCAGTTGGGTTTTCTGTTTGGGGGTGGATTATTTCTAAGTCTTCGATGACGGGCTGTGCTTCATAGAGAATGGCGTTTAAAAAATTAATCAGAATGTCTTTGCTGTCGCTGGAA
>DMYK01000513.1:0-888 GCA_003483675.1 Microcoleaceae cyanobacterium UBA11344 | reverse complement strand
AGAAATACTCCTAAAATAATGTAACTGGCAAACATAATTAAACTGCTGGTGTCGAAAACTCCCTTGACAAGATTGGTGTAATGTGTTAGCAAAGAAAGTTGTCCTAATGCTGCTCCGAAGGGGCCGCCGATACCGACTGCGGCTGCATCAATCACCCAGAGAAATAATACTAGAGTGAAGGTAAGGATGGCTGATAAAATTGTGCTGTCTGTGAGGGAGGAAATAAACATTCCTAGGGACAATACTGCGGCTGCTAGCAAGATTAAGCCGCCGTGTCCTAGTAGAAGAACGGCGGAGGTTACGGGAGGGTTTGAGGAATTCAGGGCGATCGCCTCGCAGAAGAGCAGGGGCAGTAACATTGTGGTGTAAAATGTTAAAACGCCGAGGAGTTTTCCGGTAGCAACTGCCCAGTTGGTTAAGGGCGATGTGGCTAATAGTTCTAGGGTTCCGCGCTTGCGTTCTTCTGCGTAGAGTCCCATTGAGAGTGCGGGTAATACGAATAATGAAAGGGAGCCCATAATTCGCAGGAAGAGTTGCAGAAATTCGTAGGGAACGTCGATGGGCGGTTCGGTAATTCCCATTTGATCTCGCTGGGTGATTTGGGGAATTAATCCGTCGGGGGCGAGGAGAATGGCGATCAAAAAGTAGCCGGTGATGAGCCAAAAGACTGCTGCGATCGCATAGGCTAATGGTGAGGCAAAATAGCTTTGTAGTTCTTTGCGGTAAATTGCGACAATATTACTGATCATTATTAACATTGGGGATGGGGAATGGGGGGTGGTTTACTCTGGATTGTCGGCGAGAGGGGTGGGTTCGCTGTCGCTGCTAGTTTGTTGCTTTTTTTTAGCTGGCAGATTTTCTACAACCGGTTCTGATTCTGGTTCAGAA
>DMYK01000537.1 GCA_003483675.1 Microcoleaceae cyanobacterium UBA11344 | reverse complement strand
TTAGCCAAGTTTTGTATAGCAGTTATGCTAATATAAAGTCAGAAACCAGCTTCCACCACGGGTCACTGATCGTAGTCGAAGTGCGAGCCGTCCGACCCACACCACAACGGTCTCCCGAAGAAGTGTTGAGATGGATAGGCGCTGACCATCGGCCCATTCCCAGCTCAACACCGCAGGTAAAGCATTGCTCGATCGCCATTAAACTAACAAAGCTGTTACTACGCCTGTAGTAAAGTGGGGCTGCTGATGATCCTCACTATAAAAAGCCCGAGAGGGACAACTGGCGAATACCTCAAAGGAAGTCCAATATCCTATTCAGGATGGTTGGAAGCCTCGACAGAGACCGCTTGCGGTTAATGTAGGCTATATCACAAAATCAAAGACTGCTGTCGAGTGGGTAAATTAGTCACCCTCGACAGATGTGCCCTATACTCGATTGCTATTTAAGAAAGTGCGCGTCCCGGCGCAGCACCATACAGAACTCTTATGAGTTCCTGCCCCAAAGCAGAAATCCGCATCCGAGTTGGGCAACTTAGAAGGCTAAAACTCGTTACTAGGAGCATTAATGAATTTATTGTTTGAAGGCTTAGGTCTTTCGGAAGAACTCGTTCTCCATCTGGAAACACTAGGCTTTACAGAACCTACTCCCATTCAAGTACAAGCAATTCCTCACTTGCTAGCAGGCCGCGACGTTGTGGGTCAAGCCCAAACGGGAACCGGCAAAACAGCAGCATTCTCATTGCCCATCTTGGAGCGGATAGATATCGACCTAATTGCGGTGCAAGCACTGGTGCTGACACCAACTCGCGAATTGGCCATGCAAGTTACCGAAGCCATTCGTGATTTGAGCGGTATCAGTAGCGACGGCCCGGTGAAAGTCGGCCGCTCTCTGCAAGTTTTGACGGTGTATGGTGGTCAGTCGATCGATCGCCAAATGCAGCGTTTGAAGCGTGGCGTTCACATCGTTGTCGGTACACCCGGACGCATATTGGATATGTTGAGTCGGGGAAGCCTGAAACTAGACAAGGTGAAGTGGCTGGTTTTGGATGAAGCGGACGAAATGCTCAGCATGGGCTTTATCCAAGATGTGGAAAAAATTCTGGATGCAGCACCACAAGAGCGGCAAACAGCGTTTTTCTCGGCGACGATGGAATCTACGATTCGCAAATTGGTGGCGAGACATTTACGCAACCCAGTCAACGTCACCGTAGAACAGCCGAAAGCAACGCCGAAGCGGATCAGCCAAGGCGTGTATATGATTCCGCGCGGCTGGTCGAAGGCAAGGGCTTTGCAGCCAATTCTCGAAATGGAAGACCCGGAATCGGCGCTGATTTTTGTGCGGACAAGGCAGTCGGCGGCAGAACTAACCAGCCAACTGCAAGCAGCAGGCCACAGCGTTGATGAGTATCACGGTAATTTGAACCAAGCACAGCGGGAACGTTTGCTGCATCGGTTCCGCCAATGTCAGGTGCGCTGGGTAGTGGCGACTGATATCGCGGCGCGTGGTTTGGATGTGGACCATTTGAGTCATGTGATTAACTACGATTTACCTGACAGCGTGGAAAGCTACGTTCACCGGATCGGACGCACGGGCCGGGCTGGCCGGGAAGGAACGGCGATTACGCTGATTCAACCAGTCGATCGCCGGAAACTGCGCTTAATTGAACGTCACGTTCGCCAAAATCTGACGGTGCGAAACATTCCGACACGGGCACAAATCGAAGCGCGGCAGTTGGAAAAGATGCAGGGTAAAGTTCGCGAAGCTTTGGCTGGGGAACGGATGGCATCTTTCTTGCCTCTGGTGTCTCAGTTGTCCGAGGAGTATGATTCTCATGCGATCGCGGCTGCGGCTTTGCAAATGGCTTTCGATCAAAGCCGTCCGGCTTGGATGGACGCGGATTATGCTCAACAGGAAGATGCGCCGATCGCCGAAAATGGTGTGAAGCCGATCTTGATCAAGAAGCGGGCTAAGAATGGTACGGGGCCGAGTAATACTTTGTCACCGACTTTTTCTGGTGCCTCAAATTCTCCGGTTCCACAGAACTACTAATTTGTAGGTAATTTGTAGGGTGCGCTGCGCGCGCCTTACTTTAAATTTTGGTAGAGGTGCGATATCGCACCTCTACTTTGTGTTATGGGTAATATCAAATCCGTTGAGATCAGAATTATACATCTCTCTCTTCTCTTCCTCTGNNGGTTAAAATATTCCAAAAAAACACAAGTAAAGATGCAAGTTAGCGATCGCGCTAATCTTCAACACCCTGACTTTTAACCCAGGCGCAAAACTGGGGTTTTATTTTGCCCAACAGAGTACAACGCGATCGCGCTTCAACACCCTGACAAACCCCCAGCGCAAAACTGGGGTTTTAAGATGTTAACGGTTAAAAGCGCGGAGTTCCGCGTTTTTGCTTAACGGCTTAACCTGCTAGAATATTCAAGGGTGATCTCGCTTTCATTGGTGACTGGTAAGGGCGATCGTCCTGTAGGAAGTGTCAGTTTTAGTTAAAAACTTGGTTCTTTGCATGACTCAGCAATTTTTTGAAAGTCCGATCATAAATTCTCCCTACACAATTCCGACACAACATTGGGAACTTGATGATGGTCAACCAACAGATCGACTTATCCCGGAAAGACGACTCGCAAAGTTCATCACCCCTATACCTAAGCCCAAAAAGCGTAAGTTTGTCCAACTCGAACTTTTAATAGAGAAAGATATTTCAACTGATGGACAGGATTATGAGACATCGTTACTCATTAACAGTATTCGAAAAACAGTTAGTGAATGGCGACGGTTGCCAAATTCTAGAGACTGGCGGGTAACTCCAGAAACAGCAAGACTTTTACAACATTGGCGGCATCATCAATTTAGTGGAGTCCGTCCTTTTTTCTGTCAGATCGAAGCAGTAGAAACGGCGATCTGGTTGGCAGAAGTCGCTCCTAATATCGGTAAGCAGGGGCGGTATTTTCTCGATCGCATTAATCAAACGAACCTTGATGCTAACCCTGACTTATGGCGCGTTGCCCTAAAACTAGCAACCGGAGCAGGGAAAACTACAGTGATGGCAATGTTGATTGCTTGGCAAACCGTTAATGCTGTGCGGCATCCCCAAAGTAAGAAATTTACCCGGGGTTTTTTGGTGATTACTCCAGGGATAACAATTCGCGATCGCTTGCAAATATTACAACCCAATCACCCAGAGAACTACTACAGCAACAGAGAACTAATCCCCAGTGATATGTTAGGGGATATTGCCCGTGCCAAAATTGTGATTACTAATCGCCATGCCTTCAAATTAAGAGAGCGCTTAGAAATATCGGCGGGGACGAGAAAGTTAATCCAGGGTAGGGGCGAACCCCTGCAAACCCTAGAGACGGAGGGGCAGATGCTCCAGCGAGTGATGCCGGAATTAATGGGGATGAAAAATATTCTGGTGATTAACGATGAAGCTCACCATTGCTACCGAGAAAAACCCGACACGGAAGAAGTGGAGGATCTCAAGGGGGATGATAAGGAGGAGGCGAAGAAAAATAATGAAACTGCTAGACAGTGGATATCTGGTATTGAAGTAGTGAAGCGAAAACTAGGGGTAGAGGTGGTGTACGATCTCTCGGCTACGCCCTTTTTCCTTCATGGTTCTGGTTACAAAGAAGGAACTTTATTTCCTTGGACGGTTAGTGATTTTTCCTTAATGGATGCGATCGAGTGTGGAATTGTGAAATTACCACGGGTTCCCATCTCTGATAATGTGCCGGGGGGTGATATGCCCAAACTTCGCAACCTGTGGGAGCATATCGGTAAGAAGATGCCTAAAAAAGGGCGAGGTGCTGGGGGTAGTTTAGATCCTTTGAGTTTACCTGCGGAATTACAAACGGCTCTAGAGGCGTTGTACGGTCACTACGACAAAACCTATCAGCAGTGGCAAGAAACTGGGATTACAGTCCCGCCTGTGTTCATTGTGGTCTGTAACAACACCTCCACATCTAAGCTGGTCTATGACTTTATCTCTGGGTTTCATCGTGATAGTGGAGAGGGAGGAATTAGTTACAATGCGGGGCGTTTAGCTTTATTTCGGAATTATGATGACTATGGCGATCGCTTACCCAGATCCCGGACTTTGCTGATTGATAGTGAGCAGTTAGAATCTGGCGATGCTCTAGATACCAACTTTCGAGAGATAGCTGCCGAGGAGATCGATCGCTTCCGGCGAGAATTGGCACAGCGCAGTGGTTCAGCAGAAGTGGAAAAACTCACGGATCAAGATTTACTCAGGGAGGTGATGAACACCGTTGGCAAGATAGGTAAGTTGGGGGAATCAATTCGTTGTGTGGTATCAGTATCAATGCTTACGGAAGGTTGGGATTGTAGCTCTGTCACGCATATTTTAGGAGTGCGGGCTTTTGGGACTCAGTTACTTTGCGAACAGGTGATTGGTCGGGCTTTACGGCGTTATTCCTACGAACTCAATGATGAGGGCTTATTTGATGTGGAGTATGCCGATGTGTTGGGGATTCCCTTCGATTTCACGGCAGAGCCTGTAATTGCCAAATCTAAACCACCGAAAAAAACCGTTCATGTTGAGGCAGTCAAGCCCGATCGCGATGAATTAGAAATCACATTTCCCCGTGTCGAAGGCTATCGTGTGGAATTGCCAGAAGAAAAACTAGCGGCGGTTTTTACGCCAGATTCAGTCTTAGAACTTAATCCCGATCTTGTCGGACCTTCCATCACCCAAAATTCTGGCATTGTGGGGGAAAGTGTGGAGCTAAACGTTAAACATTTAGACGGAATGCGACAATCGACGATTTTGTATAATCTGACCAAACACCTGCTCTATACCAAGTATCGAGATCATGGTGAAGACCCGAAAATGTACCTATTTGGGCAACTCAAGCGGATTGTTCGGCAGTGGCTCAATGGGGGAAATTTACGCTGCACGGGTAATACATTCCCGGCTCAGGTGCTTTATCAAGAAATTGCAGATATGGCTTGCAATAAGATTGAAGCTGCAATTACAGGGGAATCGACAGGCGATCGCCCCATCAAAGCGATCCTCGATGCCTACAACCCCACCGGCTCAACTATTCATGTTAGTTTTCATACCTCTAAACAAACCCTATGGCAGACTGCCCCTAATAAAAGTCATGTTAACTGGGTGGTGTGCGATAGTGACTGGGAAGCCGAATTTTGTCGGGTGGCAGAGGCACATCCCAGGGTTCGCTCCTATGTGAAAAATCAAGGCTTAGGTTTTGAGGTTCCTTATCTCTACGGCTCCACATCCCGAAAATATATCCCAGATTTTATTGTGCAAATAGATGACGATCGCCCAGATTTGCTCAATCTGGTTGTTGAAATCAAAGGTTATCGGGGGGAAGATGCCAAGGAAAAAGCTACTACCATGCGAAATTATTGGGTTCCGGGGGTGAATAAATTAGAAAAGTTTGGGCGCTGGGAGTTTTCCGAATTTACTGCTGTTTTTGAAATTGACTCGGATTTTCATAAACTAATTGCATCTATTGTGGAGGAACAGCCATGATTACTAATGTTGCAAAAATAAATTTTTATTAGGAGATCAGCAAATGCTCAAAACTTACGAAGTCAGGATTAAAGATGGACAAGTGATGTGGCTGGAGGAAAAACCAGACATCAAATTAGGTCGTGCTTTTATTACTATTTTTGAAGAGGAACCAGTGATGAATACTGATGAGACACCTAAACCAATCCGCCGCCGATTTCCTGTACCTTCTTTAGCAGGTAAGGCCAAGACTCTAGGGGATATTATCAGCCCTATGGTTGACGAGGCAGATTGGGAATGTCTGAAGTAATTGTTCTCGATACCCATATCTGGATTTGGCTAGTTAATGGAAGTTTCGATCGCTTTCCTACATCTTGGCTATCTCAACTTGAGCAAGCCGATCGCTTGGGGGTTTCTCCTTTATCTTGCTACGAAATTGCGATCGCCCAAAAACGAGGCAGACTTGTTTTAGATTGCTCCACTGAGGAATGGTTACAAGAAGCCTTTGCATCAGGTAGCTTTGATTTATTTCCCATTACGCCAGAAATTACTGTGAGGGCTGCTAATTTGTCTCCAATTCACAAAGACCCCTTCGATCGCCTAATCATCGCAACTACGCTGGAGTATGAGGCCAAACTAGCGAGTATTGATGGTTTGTTTTCTCAATACCCTGAACTCGTCAACTATTTACTAAAGCCATAAATAATTACTATGCCCCCTCGTCAACCCAAGCAACCCAAGCAACCTAAGAAAGTCGAAGTGCTCAAGCATGAAGCAGCAAAGCGGAAAAATATTCCTACGGCGGAACATCAATCGGTGATGGCGGAGGAAGAAAAAAGCCCGATCGCTGTTGCCTACGATCGCCGGAATCAGGATTTAGATCCGCAGTTGGTATGGCGAGGGAAGGATGAGCAGGATTGGTCAGAGTTAGTGGTATCGGCTCCACCGCTTTATATTCAGGAGAAGGTACACCCGAAGGTAATTATTGAGGATCTACGCCGTCAGAGTCAGGAGCGATCGAATGCTACTCAAGATAAGCAGTTAGATTTGTTTGCAGATTTTAATGGTTTACCAAAAGATGCCACGGCGATGGAGTTTTATCAGCACGATGCGAACTGGACTAATCGGATGATTTTGGGGGATAGTTTGCAGGTGATGGCAAGCCTAACCGAGCGGGAAGGTTTGCGGGGGAAGGTGCAATGTATTTATCTGGATCCGCCCTACGGGATTAAGTTTAATTCTAATTTTCAATGGTCTACTACTAGCCGCGATGTGAAGGATGGCAAGCTGGATCAGATTACTCGTGAACC
>DMYK01000333.1:8812-9734 GCA_003483675.1 Microcoleaceae cyanobacterium UBA11344 | reverse complement strand
AAATCTTATTAATTTTTTCACAATTAATTTATCAGCTCGCTCCGGTGCAAAAAGTCAGGAAGCCGTATTGCTAGCGCGGCGGCGGCGTGCTGCAATCAAGCCACTCAAACCAAGAGCCAAACCAGTCATTGTCATCGGTTCGGGAACTGCTTGGGCGCTGACGGTGAAGTCTTGGAAGTCTGTGTCGTTAGTGTTCCCGCGATCGTCGAAGCCAATTAGCGTGGTGCCGTTAAACAGGGAAGCCATTCCGTCTGTGAACGATCCGGCTGCTTGGAATGTGGCAGTTGTTTCTTTGTCGAGGGCGTTCCACAGCAAGGATGACTGGCCAAACACTGCTTGCTGGTTGCCGGTAGAGGCGACGTTCAGGTTCAGCCCCGATGTCGAGTAGACCATGCCTTTATCGCTGCCGTCATAGCTTGAGGAGAGTCCCAAAGTGTAAACTTTATTGGCCAGGAACTTGAAGACTACGGGGCCTGAATCCACAACTGTGTTGCCGAGCGTTCCTTTCCAGTCGTACTCGCCACCGTTGTCTGAGGATTTAGTTTCCGAAAACAGGTTAGCAACGTTAGTGAGTGAGAAGCCGTTCACTTCGTAAATTGCCAAAGAGGACTTGAAGGCCCCGTGAGATTCTTTGAAATTAAATTTGACATCTTGATCTTGTCCGAATGTGATACCGTTGGTGCCAAACGAGAAGGCTTGGGCTGGAGCGGATGCGCCGAATAAAGCTGTTGCGGCTGCGGTTGCTGTTAGGGCGGATAAGAGTTTGGTGTTCATACAATTTTCCTCTTTCGTGACTATCTTTCTTAGTGATTTCATTATCTAATACTTTTTGACTCTTTTGGGGACTTGAGGTGAGTTGGGAGCAACTCTTCATCAAGTCTTTACATAGCCTTCACAAATGCTCTAGATTTTCTGGGCGATC
>DMYK01000333.1:5665-8763 GCA_003483675.1 Microcoleaceae cyanobacterium UBA11344 | reverse complement strand
GAGGAGTTATTACAAAAACCGATTGCTGCCCGGTTTTCTGCTATTCGTGTCTGCGATCGATCGTCTATGTCTCCAAACAGCTCACACTTACGCGGAAATACGGTAACTCCCACGCAATTTGATTTTTAGAGGAGTCTGCTATTAACGATCTACCGGGAATATTTGTTTGTTTGGACTTGCGTATAGGAGTTAAATTAGTCTAATTATTAGATTAAGTAAGTAATTTTACGGATTAACTGAAAATTCGATCGAGACTGGAATTCAGCAGACTGGTGCTTTCTGGGGGGATTCCCCCGACCAAATATCATCATATACAGATCATATACAGGAGCTGCGCCAGTCCCGATCGACCGCAGGAACATTAGAACAAGCCGCCTCCGCGCTCCTGGGCCCAAGGTTCCCCGCGTTCGTGGTAGCCGTTGCGTTCCCAAAAGCCCAACTCTGCTGTTTCTGTAAACTCCAGGCCGTTAATCCCTTGGGCGCTTGGACAAGCATAGAGGTGTGGGACTACCAGCCGCAGTGCTGCCGCCGTGGTTGGGGATAGGGGTTCCCCGAAGAGCAGTTGTCTGATTCTGGGTAGCGAAAAAATTTGCCCAGCATTGATTGACGCTCTACAGCAATTGACTGCAATGCCCAGTATAGCTTGCAGGGGGGGACGCCATTAAAAATTTAAAAAAGTTGGTGCCAGAATATTTATGACTTAACCTTAAATAATATCACATTTGATCTTGCTTTTTTGAATTTTTCATGTATTGTCAAAATATACTAATCTGCAATACATCCAAAATTTCTGATGGAGTAAAAACTATGATCGCAAGTTGCTTGATTCCGTTGACTGTCTGCTTGATTGCTGGGTTGGTGACGACAGGGACTGACAGAAGAACGTTTGACGGGATTCCGGCGCCCATATCTGCAATTATCGGAGTGTTTTCGTTAATTTGGTTTGTGGCGGCCTGTGCTTTGCCGATCAAACTCGGTCTGGTGCTAGTCGTCCTAGTTTGGGGCAAAGCTTACGTGCAGAATAATGTTGAGAGATTGGGATGAATTTTCTGTCTCTAGCGCTGAAGAAGAGTTGCAGGAGTGAGATCGTCCGGTGCTGGTACTATTTTTAATGTAATAGATTTTCCCAGTTGGCTGGGTGCGCGGGCGCACCTTGCTGCTACAACCCTGTGCAATCTCGTTCTTTGGTAAATTGGCAAATTGGTCGGGTGTGCCAAATAGCACCTCAATCAGATCTAGGTAAAATGGCGAGCTTTTAAATTGGCAAGCGATTGATATCTTTATTAGAACCAATTACCACCATCGCCGTACCCTTGGTTAGACGCTCATTTGGCTGCGGATTAATTTCAAATTTGTCATCGCGCCCGACTGCTAGCAAATTTAAGCCATATCTGCGACGGAGTTCTAAATCAGCGATGGTTTTGCCATCAAACTTTTCAGGAACGAGCAACTCAACTATACTGTGATCGGGATCGAGGTCAAAGCGTTCTAATATGCTGGGTTTTGTAAGTGTGCGGGCCAAAGAGCAGCCCATTTCTCGTTCGGGAAAAACTACATGATCGGCGCCAACTTTTTTGAGAATTTTTAAGTGAGTTTCCGAAGAAGCTTTAGCGATGACGTGAGTTACTCCGCCTTCCTTTAGATTTAGGGTTGTGGTAATACTTTGGGCTAAGTAATTGCCGATCGCCACAATCACTGTATCAAATTCAAAGATACCGGCGGCCTTGAGGGCTGTAGGATCAGTAGAGTCTAACTGCAAAACGTGAGCTGCAATGCGATCGCTCAAAGCTTGAGTGACTTTTTTTTCGTCGGTATCAACCCCCAAGACTTCGTAGCCTAAACTGTGGAGAGTCGAACACACAGCGGTGCCGAAGCGTCCCAAACCAATAACTGCAAACTGCTTGTTTTCAGCGCGCAAACTGCGAAAAAAGTTTAAAGATGACAGGTTCACGTTCATATTCAGTGCTAAGTCTCCTAGTTTTCAAAAGTTAAGATAGACAGCGCCGCCCGGTAAGAGAGCGAAGCCGAAGTGTTGAATTTTGGGTATGTAATGAAAGTTGATTTTGGTGGTAGCCCATTGTTTAGATTATCAGCAAGTAGGCCAGATTTTACTATCCCACTAACAAACTTTCTTCGGGATATTTAAAAGTGGTGGGTTTAGGATCGCCGACGGCGACACTCATCAGCAGCAGCACGCCAACCCGACCTATGTACATTGTCGCAATCAGGATCAACTTGCCGATCGCCGAAACCTTGGCTGTAATCCCCGTAGAAAGTCCCACCGTACCAAAAGCTGACACGGCCTCAAATAGCACCTGCATAAATTCTAGTTCGGGATTAGCCAGCTCAACTAAAGTTGCAGATACTATCACTACTATGAGGGAGCCAAACACCACGCTAATAGTCTTCAGAATCAGTGCTATGGGGATTTGGCGCTGATAACACTGCACCTGCTCCTTCCCTTCGAGAACTGCTGCGGTACAGCTAAACAAGATCCTAAAAGTTGTGGTTTTGATACCGCCGCCGGTGCTACCGGGACTAGCGCCAACAAACATCAGGGCGATCGTCAAAAATAGTGCCGTTTCGCTCATTTTGCCAATGTCAATTGTATTAAAGCCCGCCGTGCGAGTAGTAACAGATTGAAACCAAGCTGCCATCACTTTTTGAGCAAAATTTAGGGTGCCGAGAGTTTCTGGATTGTTATATTCCATGCCAAAAAATGCGATCGTTCCTAAAATTAGAAGTACAGCAGTTGTGCTGGTAACGACTTTAAAATTTAGGGAAAACACTGTGCAGATCGGACTCTTGTAAAAACGATCGCGCAGCCACAGGTACATTTCCATAATTACCTGGTAGCCGATTCCTCCAAAGATAATCAAACCGCCAATAGTGAAGTTGATTAAAGGCGAACCGATATAGCCGATTAAATTGTCTGAGTAGAGGCTAAAGCCGGCATTATTAAAGGCATTAACGCTGTGAAATACAGAAGACCAAAGACCATCCTTAAATCCATCTTGGGGGACGAAAACTGGCATCAGCAAAAACACGCCTGTTAGTTCAAACAAAACGGTTGTGGCTAAAATAGACTGTACCAGTTG
>DMYK01000333.1:5448-5633 GCA_003483675.1 Microcoleaceae cyanobacterium UBA11344 | reverse complement strand
TTGTCTTTCAATCCAAATCGGCGACCGAGTAATAGCAGTAAGAAAGTAGTGGCTGTCATGTAGCCTAAGCCTCCTACTTGCACTAATAAAACCAGGAAAAATTGCCCCCAAAAAGAGTAATATTTTCCGACATCTACAACTGATAAGCCGGTGACGCAGACGGCAGAAGTAGAGGTAAAGAGTGC
>DMYK01000333.1:4607-5325 GCA_003483675.1 Microcoleaceae cyanobacterium UBA11344 | reverse complement strand
GATTTTAGATTGAAGAGTGGTCGAAAGTTAAAAGATTCGGCCTTGAGTTCCGGCCCTCGTTTGCGATGGATCGAACTTAAATCGCAAAAGATGACAACTGTGGGAAAAAAAACAGTAGAATTTATTTAATAACTTGCGATCGTGCGATGAACTCAACACTTTACCAGCAAATTCAGCAATTTTATGACGCTTCTAGCGGTCTGTGGGAACAGGTGTGGGGCGAACATATGCACCACGGTTACTACGGCCCGGATGGAAACTTAAAGAAAGAACGGCGACAAGCTCAGATAGATTTGATCGAAGAACTGCTTGACTGGGCTGGAGTACCTGACGGGAAAGAACTCCCAGAATCTTACCGCATTCTGGATGTAGGTTGCGGGATCGGTGGCAGTACGTTGTATTTGACCGAAAAGTTGAGTTCTGCTCCTGAAAATAATTTAAGGTTAGATGGCGGGGTCGATCGCAATTTTAGTCGATCGCCTGGACAAGATCAAACGGAGACTAGGGTGACAGCTACCGGCATTACTCTGAGTCCGGTACAGGCCAACAGAGCAACGGAACGCGCTAAAATTGCTGGGCTGGAAAGCAATGTTAACTTTTTGGTAGCAGATGCTTTGAATATGCCTTTTCCTGATGAGTCCTTCGACTTGGTTTGGTCGCTGGAGAGTGGCGAACATATGCCTGATAAGATTAAGTTTTTGCAGGAATGTTACCGCGT
>DMYK01000333.1:184-4497 GCA_003483675.1 Microcoleaceae cyanobacterium UBA11344 | reverse complement strand
TTGCCGGAATACGAGGAAATTACTCGCAGTTTGCCTTTTGCAAGTATTCGCACTGCTGACTGGTCAAAAGCTGTGGCTCCTTTTTGGGATATTGTGATCGATTCGGCTTTTACTCCGAGCGCGATTTGGGGTTTGCTGACTAGCGGTTGGACGACTATTCAAGCTGCACTTTCGCTCGGCTTGATGAGTCGGGGATATCAGAGCGGATTGATTCGTTTCGGGTTGATTTGTGCTGTAAAATAAATCAGATGTTGAAGGAAGAAGGAAGTTCGGCAACGGATTCTGTAACGGATGTAACGGATGTAACGGATGTCAGGAAGAAGGAAAAAGGAAGAGTAGTATAAACAGTAACTGGTTCCTAGGCTCGGCCTGGGAACCGATGTCCAGAGGCTAGGCCTCAAAAAGCGGAGGAAAATTGGATGTAGAGCCTTCGGATATTCTTTACCAGGCTCTGCCTGGTAGCGAGTAGAAAATGAGTCAAATGAGTAAAATTAACGAGTAGAAAAATTATTTTGGGGGCATTTTAAATTTATGAGTAATGATTCTGTTGGTAAGTCTGAGATCGATCGCAATGGCTTGGTGCTGCGGTGGCTGAGGGCGTTTTGGGAGTTTGCTCGGCCACACACAATTATCGGTACTAGCTTGAGTGTTTTGGCTTTGTATGCGATCGCCCAAAGCAATTTCATGTTGGCAAATCCTTTATTTTTGCCCTTGGCTTTTGCGTGGCTGGCTTGCATTTGTGGTAATATTTATATTGTGGGATTGAATCAGTTAGAAGATGTTGAAATAGATAAAATTAATAAGCCTTATTTGCCGATCGCCTCTGGAGAGTTTGAGCAGAAAACCGGAGAATTAATTGTTTGCACCACCGCAATTATAGCATTTTTAACTGCTCTTTGTCAAGGGCCATTTTTGCTAGCTACGGTTGGGGTTAGTTTGGCGATCGGGACTGCTTATTCTCTGCCGCCAATGAGGCTGAAGCGGTTTCCTTTTTTGGCGGCGTTGTGCATTTTTACGGTGCGGGGCGCTATTGTAAATTTGGGGTTATTTTTTCACTTTAATTGGGTGTTGAGTTTGGGAAGGGCGAAAAGTATTTTTTCGGGCTGGGATTTGAAGAGTTTGTCTTTTGCTATTCCTGCGGAAGTTTGGGTGCTGACGGTGTTTGTGGTGGTGTTTACGTTGGCGATCGCCATTTTTAAAGATATTCCTGACATGGAGGGCGATCGGCAATACAATATTACCACATTTACGCTAAAAATTGGTAAGCCAGCAGTCTTTAATTTATCTCGCTGGGTGTTGACGGTTTGCTATCTAGGCGTAACTTTGGCGGGATTGTTAATATTGCCAAATGTTAATTTAGTATTTCTGGCGGTTACTCATTTGGCGGCTTTGGGTTTGATGTGGTTTTGGAGCACGAAGGTTGATTTGGGGGATAAAATAGAGATCGCTAAATTTTATCAGTTGATCTGGAAGTTGTTTTTTTTCGAGTATATCATTTTTCCAGCAGCTTGTCTGTTGGGATGAAGGAAGAAGGTCCTTCGACTACGCTCAGGAACCAAAGAAGGTCCTTCGACGGAGTTTATCCTGAGCGTAGCCGAAGGGCTCAGGAACCAAAGAAGGAAGAAGGATGAAGGAAGAAGGAAGAGGGTAAAAGTTAAGAATTTACAAGAATTTGGTAATGACAAATTAGCGAACTCCCAAACAACAAAGATAACTATGGCTTCTCAAAAGAAATCACGACAATCTCCCATCAAAATGAGTGCGGAAGACTCTTTAAAAATTGCTTGGGAATATCACCAAGCGGGGCGTTTGTCAGAAGCTGAAAGTCTATATCGGCAAATAATAGAACTCCACCCAGAGTCTGCTAATGTGCTGTGTTTGTTGGGAATAGCTGCGAGACAGCAGGGGAAAATTGCAGAAGCGATCGCCTTTTACGAAAAGGCGATCGCCCAACAGCATGATTTTGTAGAAGCGCATTTGAATAAGGGTCATGTTTTGCTCGATATTGGCGAACATCAAAGGGCGATCGCCTGTTACGAACAAGTCATCAAACTTGCTCCAAATTCCGCACTAGCACACAATAATTTGGGCTGGCTAAAACAGCAGCTAGGCGAGACAGATGCGGCAATTTTCTACTACCAAACAGCGCTGCAAATAGACCCCAGCCTGCTCGAAACTTACCATAATTTAGCGAATCTATTCAAAGAAAAAGGTCAATTTAACGAGGCGATCGCCTCTTACCGAAACGCTTTACAAATTAATCCCAACTTAACAAATACTCTCATCGCTTTGGGAACAGTCTTGCAACAGCAAGGTCAATTAATCGAAGCCCTAAACTGTTACCAGCAAGCAGTTAAGCTCGATCCAAATAATGCCGAGGCTCTTAACAATGTCGGAGCATTGTACCACGAACAAGGTAATACACAAGCAGCAATATCGCATTATCGACAAGCTTTAGACTTAAAGCCAGATTTCCTAGATGCGATTAATAATCTCGGACACGCTTTAGTCGATCTAGGACAATTTCAAGCAGCATTCTCCTGTCACTATCAAGCCTTAGAATTGCAGCCAGAAAACAGCACAGCACACCTGGAATTTGCCCTCACTTTGTTATTGTTCGGAGATTTCCGGCGCGGTTTCGCCGAATACGAATGGCGGTGGCGTACTTCTCAACTACAACCGAGACAATTTGTCCAACCAGTTTGGGATGGTTCTAGTTTACAGGGAAAAACTATTTTACTGCACGTTGAGCAAGGTTTGGGCGACTCGATTCAGTTTATTCGCTACGCGCCGATTCTGTCGAGTCAAGGGGCGAAAGTGATAGTGGCTTGCTATCCAGAATTGATGCGGTTATTTGCAACAGTTGCTGGTGTTGAATATTTGTCAGTTAGTTTTGAGAATTTGCCGGCATTTGATGTTCACGCACCGCTGATGAGTTTGCCCTATATTTTGGGGACAACTTTGGAAACAATCCCGGCAAATATTCCTTATTTGGCTCCGCCTGCTGAATGCAAGTTTGCACTTTCTTCTGATGCTAAATTGAAGGTAGGAATTGTTTGGGCGGGAAATCCCAAACGCCGAAAAGATGCTCAACGCTCTTGCAATTTGAGCGATTTTATGCAATTTTTAGATGTGCCCGGAATCGCTTTTTACAGTTTACAAAAAAACTTGTCCGAGGGCGATCGCACTTTATTACATCAACACCTAATCCCGGATTTGAGCCCGCATCTGAATGACTTTGCTGATACGGCTGCGGCGATATCTCAACTGGATTTAGTCATCAGCGTCGATACGGCTGTTGCACATTTGGCTGGTGCTTTGGGAAAACCGGTTTGGGTGCTGCTTTCCTTTGCTCCTGACTGGCGTTGGCTGTTAGATAGAAATGACAATCCTTGGTATCCGACGGCGAGGCTATTTCGCCAAAGTCAGCCGGATGCTTGGGAAGAATTATTTGAGGAAGTGAAAGCGGCTTTGAGTTTATTGGTTGCTACTAATATAGAAGCACAATTGCAGCAAGCAGAATCCTTAATGGAAATCGGCGATAAAGAAGAGGCGATCGCGCTTTATGAACAAATAATATCTCTTGTGCCAAATTGCATCCAAGCCAGAATTAATTTGGGTTTTCTCCAGCAAGAAAAGGGAGAATTAGATGCAGCAATCCCGCACTACAGGGAAGCTTGGAAAATTGACCCCAATATTCCTCAAACAGCTTACAACTTAGCCAAAGTTTTTGAGGAAAAAGGTCAATCAAAAGAGGCGATCGAACATTACAAACAAGCTCTTGTCGCTCAACCAGATTTCGTACCTGCACTGATCAATTTGGCGGTGGCGCTACAAGAAAATGGCGAACTTTTAGAGGCGATAAACCTCTATCGGCGAGCGCTGGAAGTTCAACCCAATAGCTGGGAAGCTTTAAACAATCTGGGAACAGTATTGCAAGAACAGGGTAATCTAGAAGATGCCCTGGAATATTACCACAAAGCTCTAGAATTGCTGCCGGATTTTGTGGAAGCTATCAACAATTTAGGCCGGACTTTTCTCGAAAAAGGCGCGGTAGAAGAGGCGATCGCCTGTTATCGACGAGTGATATCTTTGAGTCCAGAACACGCTAGCGCTCACCTGAATTTGTCTCTGGCTTTGCTGTTAGTGGGAGACTTAGAAAATGGTTTTGCTGAATACGAATGGCGGTGGAAAATTAAAGAATTTCACACTGGTCATTCCTGTTTCTTGACGGGCCCGGATAATACAGTTTCGGCGCGGGAATATCGGCCGCTTTGGGATGGTTCTGATTTGCAAGGAAAGACGATTTTGCT
>DMYK01000333.1:0-155 GCA_003483675.1 Microcoleaceae cyanobacterium UBA11344 | reverse complement strand
GCTGCGATCGTCAAAAATAAAGGCGGCAAAGTAATTGTTGGCGGTTATCAGCAATTGAATCGCTTGTTTTCTACAGTTGATGGCATTGATTTACTAATAGTTAAAGGCGAACCAATCCCGGAATTTGATGTGCAAGCGCCGATGTTAAGTTTGCC
>DMYK01000049.1 GCA_003483675.1 Microcoleaceae cyanobacterium UBA11344 | reverse complement strand
CGTAAATGTAAACTTTATTTGTTTTTTCTTCCGGACAACTGCTTAAATGACATGATATATCAGTGCAGGCCTCGGAAAAACTGGCGAATGTTCGCCAAAAGCAAGACCGTAACACTCCCTTGTGCTTTCTGGAGCACATCAAGTTAATGGTTTTGGCTGTTAATTATCAAGAATAGCCTGAAAACCCTGAGACTTTAGTCCAGGGATGAAAGGCAGTTGCAGGATAAATCCTGCCTTGATTTGCCGATCATGCCGAATCATGTTAACACAGTGTTTTGGCGTGGTAAAATGGCACTTGTCAGTACAAGACATTAAAACCTACCCCCGAACTGGGGGAAAGTTACGACCGAGGAGCTAGTTGCAAGACTAGGATAGCAGACCGCCATTTTTGGCAACAGGATTGCGCCCGGAAACCCTAGCAATAGGGATATTAAGACCGCAAAGTCTTAAGAATCCCCCGCGTCTAGTGACCGGGGAGTGTCAATCAGGTTTTGATCTGAGTCTGCACAGAAAAACGTTAACCACAATAACGAGGAAAGTATGGAATCACTAGCATTGACCCACTCTTTTGTTGCTTACGAATCTCCAGAGCCTGAACTCAAGCTCAAGTCGTTAGACGAACTGGGCTTGAAAATTCCTAATGCTGCATGGGTAGGCGTTGTAGGTATGGCAGTAGCCCTATCTGTTGTCAGCATCCCAGGCGAAGCCCAGGCCGGAGGTTGCTACCGTGGCTGTGGCGGTGGCCATCACCACCACTACGCCAAAGTTGTCACCAATTGCAGCCGACTGAATATCCGCCAATGTCCCGGTCGGTGTTCTCGTATCATCGGCAAGTTACATAAAGGAGACCATGTGGCTTTGAGCGGTCGTTACAGACGTGGCTGGGCCCAACTTGCAGACGGCGGCTGGGTATCTAAGAAGTGGATTTACTAACTCTTAGAGCATATTCCAGGTTGATCAAGTGTAGGGACACGGCAATGCCGTGTCCCTACGCGGATTTATCAGGAATTTGGGTTGAAAACCCCGTCCTTTTAGGACGGATTTTTGCTAGAATGTACACTGTTAATCGTTACCAAGCTTTGCCTGGTAACGATTATTTTCAATAAGAGCAGCAAGTCTAAGCTTTACCGCCACCAATCAGGTAAAGTAAGGCCATCCGCACTGCTACCCCGCTCGTAACCTGTTGAGAAATTAAACTAAACTGGGGATCGTCCATCAAATCGGAACTAATTTCTACCCCACGGTTGACCGGGCCTGGGTGTAAAACCTTGACATCGGGTTTGCAGAGTTTGAGCCGATCGCGCGTAATCCCGTACAAAGAATGATACTCTCGTAAACTAGGCAGCAAATGCTGACTCATCCGTTCCTTTTGCAGCCGCAAAGTCATCACAAAATCAGCATCTTGCAAAGCAGGTTCAAGCTGCCAGTGCAAAAATAACTTGCCTTCTCTACCGTTGCCGCACTCAGCAAACAACAGTGGCAACAAAGTCGGCGGCCCGGCCAGGTGAACTTGGGCCCCCGAAGCCGTTAAACTCCAGATATTAGACCTCGCCACCCGCGAATGCAAAATATCCCCAACAACAGCAATTTTTTTGCCCGCTAAAAGTTTCAGTCGCGGACGTTCGGCATCTAACAAGGAACAGATGGTAAATAAGTCTAGCAAACCCTGGGACGGGTGTTCGTGCTGACCGTCTCCAGCATTGAGAACGCTGACTCTCGAACCCAAGCGATCCATTTCCGACGCAATCGTGCTAGGAACTCCAGCCTGTTCGTGCCGGATTACCATCAAATCTGTTCCCATCGCCAGATAAGTCTTAGCCGTATCCAGAATAGTCTCCCCTTTCGTCAGGGAAGAACTGCCGGGGGTAAAATTCAGCGTATCCGCCGACAGCCGCTTCGCCGCCAACTCAAAACTATTCCGAGTCCGGGTAGAAGGTTCAAAAAACAAATTCGCCACCACTTGACCCTGCAAAGCTGGCACTTTCTTCGTGCGGCGACCGAGCACATCCCGAAAACTAGCCGCTGTTTGCAGCACTGTATCGTATTCGTCGGAGGTAAAATCAGCCAGAGTGAGAATGTGGCGCCTTGTCCAAGTCATAGAGTTACTTCTTGAGTTGCAAGTTGGAATTTATTGACTCCTGAATGCGGATTTGCGTGCAGCCGCCCAGAATGTTCGATCGAGATTTAGTGGCGATCGTCAACAGTATCCAACAATTTTTGACCAAAAAACGATCGCGCCCACTTGCCGGGGCTACCGGCATCAGGATAAGTCGGCAGGGACTTTCAAGTTCCGTGAAATGGTGCAAAATTTCTTCGCCTCTGTGATACAATAGAATTTATAGCGTGCGATGCGTTAACCCGATAGAGCTAAACGCATTGCAGAGTCTCACCATGTCGCCCTTAGTCTCGCCCATTGTCGAGCCAATAACAGCAGCAAGCCAACAGCCTTCGCTTCTGCCTGCTGCTCAAGCGCTCCAGATATCAGACACAGCAAATACCCCAGTCCTGAGCTAGATGATTCTGAATACACAATAAATATTGGTACTTGTTGCCTGAATTTACCCGGTTAAAATCATAAAAATCTCACGGGAGAGCGGAAACCACCATCTTTCAAGTGGTGGAGGAATATCGACAAGGGCTGTTTTATTAGCCGTCAGAAATGCTACAATGTACATGGACACATCGAGCTTTAAAGTTGGGTGAAACTCCCGCTCTTCGGGACGCTGTAGTTAAAAGACGTTTAACCGAAATGGTTAGATTGGTAT
>DMYK01000137.1:8396-9071 GCA_003483675.1 Microcoleaceae cyanobacterium UBA11344 | reverse complement strand
CTAGGTAAGGTGCGCATTGCGCACCCTACAAGTAGAGTCTGTGCGTCCAGGATTAATAATGTTAGAATTCGCCAACTACTGCTGAAACGCAGCGTTCGCAAATGAGCGGATGTTCGATGGACTCTCCGACGTGAGTCGAATAATTCCAGCAGCGATCGCACTTTTCGCCATCTGCTTTGACAACACCAATCGCCAACTCTGGAGACTGGAAACTGTAAGGCAATTCTTGCAGCATTTCCTTTGATTCTATCAGCTCTACTTCCGAAGTAATGAACAAGTAGCGCAATTCATCTACACCGTTGCCGGCCGCAGAATGGGGAATTACAGATATTCTGGCCGGAGTTTCTGATTTTGGTTCCACTGCAATTAATTCTGCTTTCGGGATTTCAGGTATTTCTACAATCCCTGGTTCTACTAGGTTCGTCAGTACGATCGCCTGTTTTTCTGGTATCACAATCGCTGTGGTTTTTCCAAATACATCTGCTGTCATAGAACCAATTTCTGCTGCAAGTTCTTGACGGTTGGCGGCCAACAGCAAGTGACGGAAAGCAAACCACATTGTGAATAGGATACCGATGATTTCAAAGAGTCCTCCCAGCAGGGGAATCTGATTCATCGTATCCAAAATCGCCAGAGTTACTTTCCCCGTTAACAACACTGAGATTAACAGCCCAA
>DMYK01000137.1:0-8310 GCA_003483675.1 Microcoleaceae cyanobacterium UBA11344 | reverse complement strand
GGCCGAATACTCTATTACCTTAGAAGGTCGATCGCCCTTTTCTCCGCCTGTTTCCTGATTAACATGAATTGTCTTTTTTGTCAAGACTTTTGCAACTTTTGCCGCTGCTTCTTCCTGTTGAGCTTGTGCTAGTTTTGCTGCTTCCTCTGCGGCTAACTCTATTACTGAATTTTGCGATCGCACATATTCGACTAAACCTTCGCTGCTAGGATTCAAAACTTGCAATTGCTGTCTTTTCTCAACATCAGAAACGTACAATAAAACCTTAGCTTCCAAAGAAGAGCCGATCGTCTTTTCAATCCTAGCCTGTTCCAAAACCTTGTTAACTTCCCCGCGCACTTGCCGCAAATATTGCCAGCGAGTCGCTAATTCTGGATTGTACCATTTCGCATCTAATTCTACCCAGCCCGATTCAAACACTGATTTATACGGAGTTGGATAGGGAATGTATTGCCAAATATCCTCAGCCATGTGACACAAAACAGGTGCGATCGCCTTTGCCAAATTCTCCACAGCGATCGCAATCACCGTCTGACAACTGCGGCGGCGGTGAGCATCCGTAGCGCTGATGTAAAGTCGATCCTTGGCAATATCCAGATAAAAATTAGACAAATCCACCGTGCAGAAATTCAGCACAGTTTGGAAAAATCGAGAAAATTGGAAACTATCAAAAGCATCCTTTACTTCCGCAAATACTTCGCACATTCTGTGCAGCATATAGCGATCGAGTTCCGGCAAATTCTCGTAAGGTACGGCATCTTTTGCCGGATCGAAGTCATGCAAATTCCCCAGCAAAAACTTAGCTGTATTGCGAATTTTCCGGTAAACATCCGACTGCTGTTTCAGAATGTTTTTGCCCAAAGGCACATCTGCCGAATAGTCTACCGAAGACACCCATAACCGCAAAACATCGGCTCCGTATTCCTTAATTACCGCCGCCGGATCGACGACATTTCCTTCAGATTTGCTCATCTTGCGGCCTTTTTCATCCAGCACAAAACCATGAGTCAAAACTGTTTTGTAAGGAGCAACGCCGTTAGTTGCTACGCTGGTGAGCAAGCTGGATTGAAACCAACCGCGATGTTGGTCTGAACCTTCCAAATACATATCAGCAGGATAGTCTAATTCCGATCGCCCTTTCACAACTGCCGCCCAAGAAGAACCGGAATCAAACCACACATCCATCGTGTCGGTTCCCTTGCGGTAAGTGCGGCCATTATTGTGATAAGATTCCGGCAGTAATTCGGCGATCGACAATTCCCACCAAGCATCAGAACCTTTGTCAGCAATAATTGCTTGTACGTGGGCGATCGTTTCTGCATTCAGTAGCGGTTCATTGGTTTCTTCGTCGTAGAATACGGGAATGGGAACGCCCCAAGTGCGTTGGCGAGAGATGCACCAATCCGATCGATCGCTTACCATTGCAGTAATCCGATTTTCGCCTTGGGCGGGAATCCAATTCACATTAGAAATGGCTTTTAATGCTTCATCGCGAAACCCTTCCACCGACGCAAACCACTGTTCCGTCGCCCGAAAAATAGTCGGCTTTTTAGTGCGCCAATCGTAAGGATAAGAGTGAGCGTAACTTTCCTCTTTAATCAAACAATTTGCTTCCGCCAGGGCATCAATCACTGCGCCATTGCCATTTCCGAGGACATTTAAACCTGCGAATACTCCTGCTTCTGCGGTGAAGTTTCCATTTTCATCTACGGGAGTTAAAACAGGCAAACCGCAGCGTTTTCCGACGATAAAATCTTCTTGTCCGTGGCCCGGTGCGGTGTGTACCAATCCCGTCCCGGAATCAGCGGTAATGTAATCGCCGCCAGCAACGATCGGACTTTCGCGATCGAATAATGGATGTTTGTAAGTACAACCTTCTAATTCCTTGCCTTTGAAAGTCGCCAGTATTTTTAATTCTGTATTAAAAGTTGCCGACAGTCGATCGACCGCATCCAGAGCTACTAACATGAATTGTTGGGCGATGTGGGAATCTGCCGGCGGTTCCACCACGGCGTAAGTCAGTTCGGGATTGACGGCGATCGCCAAGTTAGCCGGAATCGTCCAGGGGGTAGTCGTCCAAATCGCTGCCCAGAGGCTCGGCATATAGCGCTTGACCTTCGATTGCAAAGATTTTGACAAAGTTCTCACATGGAAGCCGACGTAGATGCTACGCGATGTGTGGCCTTCAGGATATTCTAATTCAGCTTCGGCGAGGGCGGTTTTGGAACTGGGGCTCCAGTGAACAGGTTTAAAGCCGCGGTAGATGTAGCCTTTGAGCACCATTTGACCAAATACGCCGATTTGGGCGGCTTCGTATTCTGGTTTCAGGGTTAAATAGGGGTGTTCCCAGTCGCCCCAAACGCCGTAGCTTTTGAAGGAGGCGCGCTGCTGTTCCACGGCTTGTTGGGCGAAGGCGGCGGCTTTGCGACGGAGTTCGATCGGGGTAAGATTGAGCCGATCGTCCGATTTCATGTTTTTCAAGACTTGAAGTTCGATCGGCAATCCATGACAATCCCAACCGGGAACATAGCGGACTTTTTTGCCGCACAACATTTGGTAGCGGTTGATAAAATCTTTAAGGATTTTGTTGAGGGCGTGGCCGATGTGGAGTTGGCCGTTGGCGTAGGGTGGCCCGTCATGGAGGATGAACAAATCGCCCGGATTATTTTCCGAAAGGCGATCGTAGATTTGTTCATCAGCCCAAAATTGTTGCAATTCCGGTTCTCGTTTGACGGCGTTGGCGCGCATTTCAAACTTGGTTTGGGGCAGGTTTATGGTGTCTTTGTAAGATTTTGCTTCCATTTTTGTGAAGTGTTTTCTGTGGTTATTTGTTAGTAGTTAGCGGTTAGTTGAGAGATGATATCCAGTCCGGTTAAATAATCATAATTAGTTTGTAGAGAGGACTAAAGTCCTCTCTCGGCCTTGAAGGGCGGATCACCAGATATTCCAGTATAGGCGATCGCACGCACATTCGATCCAACCAAATCCCTAGGCCACTCTCTCCTCTCTTCCTCTGCGCCCTCTGCGCCCTCTGTGGTTAAAAAATCTTTCATAAATCAAGGTAGCGCTACTCAATCAACCAACCGAACATTTCACCGACAGTGAGACTGAAGGATTCGGCGAAGGGTGGAACGGGGAGGCGATCGCCCGGTGCTTCAGTATGCGATCGAAGAGAGACAAATACCAATTAGAGAAACAGTCCCAACCCGCGGCTAAAGGCATTTCCCAGGCGATCGCACAGTGAAGCAGCCGGCACTCCCTGTCCTTCCTGTTCCCATTTTTCCACAAGTTGGCGGCCCAGGGGCGTGAGGCGAAAACTGTCGGTAATCCCTTGTCCGTCTACTTCTCGCCGCAGTACGCCGACTTGGATCAGCCACAGCAGGGAATTTTCGGCTGTGAGTTCGGCTACGGGCGATCGGGTGTAGCCGCTTTCGACACCGGAATTTGAGGCGATCGTTGTCAGGAAAACGCTGTTATCGCGGATGGTCTGGAAGAAGTGTAATTGAAATGGGCTGCACCGGATCGCGCGATCGGCTCTTTTGACGGTGCGATCGGGATAACTAATAGATTTAAACGCTTCGGATGGGAGAAAAGTCATTGAGAGAACTTTTGAACAGGTACTATATTTATCATCACCTATTTGGAGTCAGGAGAGTATAGTTCTTAGGGCTTACACAAAAAACCCGGTTTCTGACAAAAATCGTCACTTTTTCGATAAATATTGACGGAGAAACCGGGTTTTTGGCCCCCATGCGTAAGTCCTGGTTCTGAAAAATACATCCACAACAGAGGGGTTGCAGTGGTGGGGTGATTATGATTTATTTTGATTCGGATTTTAGCGGATCTTAATTATCATTATTATCATTTTGACCAAATTTTTCACTGATCTTCATTTTTTCTATCCATTTCTCAATTTCTTTTTTAATAGTTTCCAGTAATTTTTCAAATAAATCTTTCCTGATATCAACTAACTCATCACTATGTTCTATTTTTGTAAAAACTGCTTGGAATTGCTGTGGGATAAAGTATTTTAATCTTCCACCTACCTCCTTCCAAAAAGTTTCTATAATCTCTCTTTCATAGCTAAATAAAGTTGCTCTAATATTTTTTTCCTGATCCTGAAATTCTTGACCGTCTAATGATGCTAATTTTTTTTCGTATTCTTTCTTGCGATATTTTATTTTGTCTTCATAATAGTCTTTTGTAAAATCATCAAAAGCCTTAATCGCAGTATCGTAACTTCCATAAGGAGCAAAGATTTTAGCGAGGATAGGAGAAATTTCTATCAGAACAAATAGCCCCGTGATAAAAATATTAATAACAAAGATAAAAGAATCATTTTTAGCTAAGTTATGAAAAATTACAGCTTGTTCAAAAATTGAAGGTGAACCAATATTCAAAGATTTATCTTTTATATCAATTGTAGCAATTTTTTCATTGATCAGTTTTATTTTTTTATTGTTGCTTATGATTAAATCGAAAATTTGTCTATTTTGTGTAGTGTTAAGTTCTTTATTAATTTTTTCTTGACATTCATTGTATTGTCTTTTAAGTTCTTTATAAATATCACCGTCTCCTTTTTCATTTGACCCCCCAGTTCCTGTTAATTCTTTATTCATAAGCTGTTTTGCGTCTTCACATTGCTGTTGAATTGCATTAATTTTATTTTGTAATTCTTCATTTTTTCTTGTCAATTCTGAAGTGTCTTTATTAAGCTTCATTTTTCTATCTAATATTTGTTCTTCATAATATATTCTATAAATTTGTTTAGAAAAAAGTCGTAATTCAATAGGCTTGCTAATTAATAATCCCAAAAAAACTCCTAATACAATACGAGGAGCTGCCACTAGAATAATTTGCAGAATATTATTATTTTCGTCTTTTTTCATACTGAGGATAAACATTCGATCAATATTAAAAATAAAGCTTCCCCAAAAAAGTCCAATAGCACTAGCAATTATTTTTGATTCAAAAATTGTAAAAATAGCATATCCTCCCGATAAGCTTGCTAGAATAGCTGTAGATAATACAACAGCCCCAATACTAGCGTATTTATCTTTTTCTGATGGAGAAACAGATTTTTCTTTTTCTTTTTCTGATACAGAAACAGATTCTTTATCTTTATCAAGGATTTCCCAGTTTGCTCCTCCGCAATAAACTAAAATTTTTTGTATTATTTCTAACATGACAATTATCCTATCTCTTAATTACTAGAGGAAAAACTTTTAATATTCTCAATCAAGTTTTTCAAGCGGGTTGGTAAACCGGTATCTTTGGTTGATTCTTTGCCCACTGATTCCACTATGCTTAAAATCGAAAAAAATACTACATTTTTTAAGTTTTCTTCTGATATCTGTACCGGGCTAATTTCATCCTTGATCAATTTAAGATATTTAGATGCCAGAGGGTTATTCTTAATCCACTGAGGGGTAGTTTCTTGAAGTAAATAAAGAAGTTGTATTGATTGCCATTTTTCTTCTTGAAGATTTGCCCTCAATTTTGCAGGTTCAAGCAAAAATCCCTGGATCAATTTTTGCCGATCGCCTTTGGGATGAGGTTCATAGGTAATCTTTATTTTACCAACAGAAGTATCAACTGTTTCTTCACCTTTTTTCGCAAAGCTATTAAAGAATTGATCAACTTTTTCTTTAATGATATTTTTATCCTCGTCATTCCAAGAGTAGTCAGGACTATAATTAATTGGTTGATAATCATTGCGTGAGTCTAAAGGAACTGTAAAAATGGGAATATTTTGCTCATTAATCATTATTCGTTCTCCTGTGTTAATAATGTTGAAAATAGGACTAACCTAGTTGCGAAAAAGTGCCATAACCAGTTAAAGTTAGTTATCAATTCCCGCTCTGAATGCAACAGAATTTCTTAACGCCCATATATTCTCTGAATCATTATCATCAGGATCAAAATAGGCTTGTCCTGTTGTGTGTAATTCTTGTAAGTCAGATCGTAAATCCTCAATCAATTGGGTTATCGGCATATCAATCTCTAAATTAGAATTTGTACCACCTGTGGTTTGCATCGCTAATCTGGCGTAAATTGTCCACAGAAATGCAGCTACACCACCATAGGGCTTATAGATTCTTAAATAGTCTTTAACTTGAATATTTTGAATATTATTATCACTACTGCCAAAACCTAAGCTACTAGCAAAAAAAACTTTCCCAAAAATATTTGTAGAACTGTTTCTCAAAAGTACGAAATATTGTTCGCACAATTCCCAAATTAATTTATTATTTACCAAAGGCTTGACCTGCTTATTGAGAATAGCACCTTTTTTTTGTTTTAATTCATTTACTGCTCTACCTAGATTATTAGGATACTTTTTGATTAATTCTTGCTCTAGTGTACTAATTTCTTGATCAGATTTACTTTTTATTTGAGCGCTATTACTTACTTTGTCAATTTTATTAATGACTAAAGTTAAAGGAATCTTAGGATTTTTAGCTAAGGCTTTTCCTGCAAAATTTAGCAGTTGACCTAATTCCTGTTTTGCTGTTTGAAGGGCTAATTCATCGGTTGGATATTCGATGACTAAAATCAAGCAATCATAAGTATGAATTTCACTTAAAATTCGTTCAGAAACTTCGACATTTCTACCTGGTTCAATAGCTTGTCCCTCAATATCAGTAATGTCAATTTGAAGTAATTCATTTATTCCTTTTTTGAGTATCATGTCACTGGTTTGAGTGTTCATTGTTGTTGGAATTTGAAAGTTTTGATTTTGTCCAGCAATGGCCTCAAAAGCTTTCTGAATACTGGTTTCTTCATTAAATTTTAATGACTGTAAAGAAATACCTTTGCTACCAGTTTCAGACGCAAGTTTAAAAAATGATCCCTGCAAGTAAGTTTTACCTGAACCTGAGTAGCCAAGAAACATAACTTTAAATTTATCCATAAGATAACCTCTCCAAAGTTTTTCTGAATATCTTTGTGATTTCGCTCTAAGTCTAGTATTACAACAGAACTTCAGCAAAGCAATTAGAAAAAACCTGATTTCACCTGCTCTTTTGTAACAAAATATTAAGGGAATCCCTGAAAATACCTGATAATCTTGTCTCAAATCGAGCTATAATAGCTGAAACCCTTAACCCACCTTAATCCTATGACTGTTACAGAAATTTTACAATTTGTGGATCGGCTGATATTTGCTGAGACAGATGAACATTTGAGCGATCTACAGAAAAATATCATTAAGGGGTTGTTAAACGGTCAAAGCTATAAAGATATTGCAGATGATTATGGCTATGATGAAGGTTATATTGGAGATGTCAGTCGTAAGTTATATAAAATTTTATCTGAACAGTTAGGTGAAGATGTTAATAAATTTAATTTTTCTTGGACAATAGAAAGATTAGCTAACCGCTCTAATTCTAATTCATTACAACAAGTATTATTAATCAATAGCCATATTAATTTATGCTCTAATAATCCTCAAGATTCTTCTAAAAATACTGAACCAGATTCTTATAATAAAAAATATCACGATTTAACCCTAGCCCCTAAAATCACCAGCTTTTACGATCGCACAACCGAACTTCAAACCCTCTCCCGCTGGTTAATCGACCAAAATCTTCATCTAGTCTCAGTTTTAGGATTAAGTGGAATTGGCAAAACCACCCTAGTCAAACAGTTTGTTGACCTAAATTTACAACATTTTGACGTAGTAATCTGGAAAAACCTCAAACTATCTCAATCTTTAGATGGCATTATTAATGAAATTATCACAGGTGTCGATCGCGATTCTATTCAAAATGACAATAAGTTAACTCAATTTTTCAATCTTTTACGCCAGAAAAAATGTTTAATCATCCTTGATGATGTCCAAGAATTATTTATTAAGGGAGAATTGGCAGGAGAGTTCAAAATGGAATCTAAAAATTTCCAAAACTTTTTGACAATGATGACAGATATCGAACATCAAAGTAGCTTAATCTTAATTAGTCAGGAACAATGTCAAGAAATGGTTAGTCTGGATGAGGAGTTATATCCTATCAATTGCTTAGATTTACAAGGATTAGACAATACAGAAATCATAAAAAAATGTGGCTTAAAGGATGATGAAACTTGGGCAAAATTGATTGATTTATATGGAGGTAATCCCGTTTATTTAAAAGATATTGCAAGTTTAATTAAAAATATATTTGGGGGAAAAGTTGCTGATTTCTTAAAAGAAGATAGTTTAATGGTCACTAAAGATATTAAATCTAGGTTAACTGAATTATTCAAACGGCTATCACCCACAGAGCAAGAGATTGTTTTACAATTAAGTAAATTTGATGTACCTGTGTCAAG
>DMYK01000332.1:14975-15816 GCA_003483675.1 Microcoleaceae cyanobacterium UBA11344 | reverse complement strand
GACACCGATGTCGCTTGTGACAGCGCTTGTGACACCGCTTGTGAATCTGACGCGGACAACGATCTCGATGGCCACTCCGCTTGTGAATCTGACGCGGACAACGATGCACACACCGACGCACACACCGATGCGGACACCTATCTGGACGGCGAAACCAACTCGGAAACCCATAGTCGGCAATTGCCAGCCAACGGAAACGCCGATCGATCAGCCGACATCAGCGCCAGTATCTATTCCGATTTCGATCGCCGACGACGATCGTGAGGATGAATATGATCCTCTAATTTGCCCGAGCAAAAATCAAGTCCGCGATCGTCGCAATCGTCAAACACCTACTATGGACAACCGATCGCCGATTGCCAACCCAAGGCAAACTCTAGTACCTATTTGCACTTCTGTTTCCGGGGCTAATGACGATGATGAGTTGAATGACTTTGTAATAGGAAACCAGGGAGAGCAAAAGTTGCGTAGCCCAGGGAAAGATTGCCGCTTAAGTGTAAGGTTGTCTTCCTTTGGTGAATCCTGTTCCTCTGGAACTTTCGAGTCATACAGATTGAATAATCTTCAGATTTGTGGTCAGGGAACTGGGTTGCAACTTGAGCATTCAAGATTAGTCAATACCGAACCTCTATGCGGCGGGGTGATCTCCATCTAGTCAGGCAATTGATTGTACGTGAGTTCGACGGAAAATTGAAAGCCAGGGTTTTTCCTAGAGGTTGCTAGCCTGAAGCTTTCATAATTTCTCTGAACTGATTTTTCTCTCGAACTTACGTCACTTTTAGGTTTTAATTGATACTAATATCGAACAGTCAAGTCATTGTGGGTAATTGAAATTATGCTG
>DMYK01000332.1:13786-14938 GCA_003483675.1 Microcoleaceae cyanobacterium UBA11344 | reverse complement strand
TCACAAATTTCTGCTTTCATTATTACAAAACGTCATTTAATTCAAGATAACTACAATTTTAGAGCGACTGCCAGATCCCCGTCACTCTCGCATCCCACCTCCGACTGTTACCCCTTCCACTACAGAGTGTGTTATAAATATTGAGATTCATTAAGAAATATTGCTCAAATGCTCGTTTCCCCATCCGGCGTCAGCAAACTCAAAGAATCCTTAAAAGAAAAAGTATTCTTTGGGAATGAGCCAACCCCCGAACTCATAGCCATCTTACTGATTTACTTCGTCCAAGGCATTCTCGGACTAGCCCGCTTAGCCGTCAGCTTCTTCCTCAAAGACGAACTCGGCATGAGTCCCGCCGAAGTCTCAGCAATGCTGGGCGTCGTCGCCCTACCTTGGATTATCAAACCCCTATTCGGCTTCATGTCAGACGGGCTGCCAATATTCGGCTACCGCAGACGCCCTTACATCGTCCTTTCCGGGCTGTTGGGAACGTCAGCATGGGTTGCCCTAGCAACAATAGTACACACGCCGTTGGCCGCTACAGGGGCGATCGCCCTTAGTTCCCTTTCAATCGCCGTCAGCGACGTCATCGCCGACTCCCTAGTAGTTGAAAGAGCCCGAAAAGAATCCGTTACCGATGCCGGTTCCCTGCAATCCCTCTCCTGGGGCGCATCAGCCCTCGGCGGACTAATTACCGCCTACCTCAGCGGTTCCCTACTCCAACACTTCTCCACCCACACCATATTTTTAATCACCGCCTTTTTCCCGCTAATCGTATCAGCAACAGCCTGGTTAATTGCAGAAGAAAAAGTCAGCAAAATAACCGACTTTGAAACTGTAAAAGATCAACTCAAACAACTGCGACAAGCTATTACCCAAAAAACAATTTGGTTGCCAACCGCCTTTCTATTCCTGTGGCAAGCCACCCCAACTTCCGACTCCGCCTTCTTCTTTTTCACCACCAACGAACTAGGCTTTCAACCAGAATTTCTCGGCCGAGTGCGCCTCGTTACCAGCATTGCCGCCCTCGCCGGTATCTGGCTGTTTCAGCACTTCCTCAAAACAATCCCATTTCGAGTAATTTTCGGTTGGTCAACAGTCATTGCAACTGCCTTGGGATTGACAACTTTACTATTAGTAACTCACACCAACCGA
>DMYK01000332.1:13003-13750 GCA_003483675.1 Microcoleaceae cyanobacterium UBA11344 | reverse complement strand
CAAATTGCTTATATGCCCGTCCTTGTACTGTGCGCGCGATTGTGTCCCCGTGGCGTGGAAGCAACTTTATTTGCAGTGCTGATGTCCATCACTAATTTAGCCGGACTTTTGTCCTACGAAGGCGGTGCAATTCTGACTCACTGGCTGGGAATTACCGATCGCAATTTCGACAACCTCTGGCTCCTAGTTGTCATCACCAACCTGTCCACACTTCTACCCCTGCCATTCCTAGCTTGGCTGCCCGCTGAAAGTACAGAAAGCGACGACCCAAACTATCGACAGTCTCTCCCCGTATTAGAACCAGAAATGGGCAGTTCCAAACCAGGCGGACAGCATTTCATGCCCGAATACTTTCCCGACTTAGTGCCAACATTAAGATCAGAATCCCGCACCAAAGATAGCAAATGAAGGAAGTTCGGCAACGGGCAATGTACGGGATGTAACGGATTGAAAGAAGGCAGAAGGAAGACAGCAAAAAGAACTTGAAATTGTAGATATTAGAACTACAATTCACTGCGAAAATCTCCCTGGTTTTATTTCCTATCCTTTCGCCTCCTTTCTTTCTCTCTGCGCCCTCTGCGCCCTCTGCGGTTAAATCAATAAAAGCTTATTCTACCCATGCAAAACTTAGAAACTTCCCAAGCCAAAACAGCAGCCCAAAACTTATCATACGATCGCACAGACTGGCAACGCGGCTACGAATCCCAGCGCAACGAATCCGATTATTGGATTGACGACATAGAAGGC
>DMYK01000332.1:9400-12967 GCA_003483675.1 Microcoleaceae cyanobacterium UBA11344 | reverse complement strand
AACGGCGATCGCATCCACCACCCCTTTGATGGTGATGGGATGGTTTGTGCGATCGTATTTTCCGACGGGCGCGCCCACTTCCGCAACCGATTCGTCCACACCGAAGGCTATTTAGCAGAACAAACAGCCGGAAAAATTCTTCACAGAGGCGTTTTCGGCACACAGAAAGCAGGAGGCTGGCTAAATAATATCTTTGACCTCAAAATCAAAAACATTGCCAACACCAACATCATATATTGGGGAGAAAAACTATTAGCACTTTGGGAAGCAGCAGCACCCTACAGACTCGACCCTTGCACCTTAGAAACCATAGGTTTAGATACCCTAGACGGGATATTGCAACCTGGTGAACCCTTCGCTGCTCACCCCAGAATTGAGAAGGGAAAAAATGGAGCCGGAGACAGACTAATCAACTTTTCTGTAAAACCCGGTTTGTCGAGTACAATCACCATTTACGAACTCGACGAAAGCGGCAAACTTTTGCAGAGTCACGCCCATACAATCCCCGGTTTTGCATTTCTGCATGACATGGTAATTACCCCAAATTACTGCATATTCTTCCAAAATCCCGTCTCCTTCAATCCTCTACCTTTTGTGTTAGGAATGCGGAGTGCTTCCCAGTGCATTCAATTTTCGCCAGACAAGCCGACGCAAGCAATCTTGATTCCTCGCAACGGCACCGACGAAGTACAAATCTTAGAAACAGAACCTTGTTTTGTTTTCCATCACTGCAACGCATGGGAAGAAGGAGGCGAAGTTTTTGTAGATTCAGTTTGCTACGAATCATTCCCCAATGTCGGGCCAGATGGCGATTTTCTCGAAATTGATTTTGACAGCCTTCCTGCCGGTGAATTGTGGCGGTTTAAACTGAATTTGCCAGACAAAACAGTGCAGCATCAAGTTGTCGAAAGTCGGTGCTGCGAGTTTCCAACTTTGCATCCAAATCATGTCGGACAACCTTATCGGTATCTGTACATCGGTGCTGCTGATGCTCCGATGGGAAATGCTCCTTTACAAGCTATTCTTAAAGTAGATTTCTTGACGGGAGAGCAGCAAATTTGGAGTGCGGCACCGCGCGGTTTTGCTGGGGAACCGGTCTTTGTTCCCCGTGGATTAAGTGTCTCGCCTGACACCGCAACGCCTGACACCGCAACGGCTGAGGATGACGGCTGGCTGCTAATGTTAATGTATGATGCGGCAAAACATCGATCGAGCTTAGTGATTCTAGATGCTCGCGATATCACCAAAGGCCCTGTAGCGCGACTGCATTTAAAAAATCATATTCCCTACGGTTTGCACGGAAGTTTTACGTCAAATGTATTGCTTCCTTAATTCTTAATCTGTTGTGGAACAGGCCGGAAAGCCTGTTCATTCCTGGATGCACTCCGACAAAGCACTGAGCGAAGTCGAATGTGTTNNGCGGGCGGTAACGAAGTATTCGTCAAAAAACCCGGTTTCTGGTCATGCGTCATCCTGCCTGATAGCCCATCCTGCAAAGTGCTACAAAATATTTTATACTCATAATCCATGCAAATTGTCAACAGCAAAAATCTTAAGAAAATACTTATTTTAATTTGCAATCTGAGCCTAATTTTTGCAATTATTTTATCTATTTACTCTCAAATGGCTAAGGCCCAAGAGCCTTACAGCCCATCTCCAGATAGCTCTCCAGCTCCCACAGGCTTAGTAGAAGTGAAAATGACTGCGATCGGAGTCGATCCTGTTAAAAACGAAGTAGAAGCCCGTTTAGAATTTGAACTCAAAGGCATCTATAAAAAAGGGCCTACCTACCCGGCTCAAGATTTGTTAATGACAGTTAACGGTGCAAATATAGCAGATTCGGAAATTACCTTTAAAGAAGGCAAACCGATGATTGTCCCTGCTTTAAAGTTCAACTTAGTGGAGGGAAAAACTAACAATTATCCGTTTGATAGACACATGGCCAGAGTCGCTATTTCCATCGATACGCTGCCTTCGATTCGGAAAAATTTTGCTCCTTTTGAACTAAAACCAGTGCCGCTAGTATTTAAGTTTGATGCTGATGTTCCCGGTTTCGACATCACTTACAAGCCGATGGCAGAAAATTCTTCTATCTTTATTTATATCGATGTCTATACAACGCGATCGCTCCCGGTGAAATTTTTTGCTTTAGTGATTATCGTAATTATGTGGGTACTGTCAATTATGGCATTGCTGCTAGCATTGAAAGTGATGAAATCGGGTAAGTTGCCGGAAGTTGGAATGCTGAGTTGGACGGCTGTGATGCTGCTTACTTTTCCGGCTATTCGCAACGCTCAACCGGGAGTGCCGCCGGTGGGAACTGCAAGTGATTTCCTGTCGTTTTTTTGGTCTGAAATTATAGTTGTGGTTGCGTTGGTTATGATTGGTAGCTGTTGGTTAAAACGCTATCATCCACCGATTGAATGATTGAGTGATTGAAGAATTCAATAATTAAAGAATTCAAGAAAGCGACCCCACCGATAAGTCCGGCGGTTTTGCACCCTGGATGTTTTCGGTCAACTGTCAACTGAATTTTTCAATTCAATTTTTGACTTGCAAGTTCTCAATATCTTTTATCGGTATTCCCAAACCCCGCAAAATAGTAAAAGCCATAATTCGATAGCCCGACGGATTTGGGTGTACTCCATCTGCTGCTAACAAATTCAAAGTCTTTCCGGCGTGCTTTTGAAAAGTGCCGATCACTTCCAGAAAAGGTGCATTCAAGTCGATAAATAAGCACTTATTCTGCAAGCCAATTTCTCGCATCGCCGCGATATACTCTTGCAATCGGCGGTTTTCCGGGCCGTCGAGTACCTCGCGAATGGGAGTAGGAGAAAGCAGTACAACTCGAATTCCCGCCGCCTTTGCCGCTGCCACCATTTGAGTTAATTTCTCTCGGTATTCTGCCAAGGGTACTCCTGTCGGTAAGTTGCCCTGGGGATAAAATTGCTGGTTTTGGAAGTCAAAGAAAGCGTGCCAAACGTCGTTGACACCGACATTAATCATCACTAAATCGGGTTTTTTGTCAATCACGTCTTTCTGGAAACGTGCTTGCATATCTGTTGCTTTGTTCCCGGAGATGCCGGCGTTGATGATTTCTATCGCGCGATCGGGATAAAGATCATTCAGATAGCGTTGCAATAGCCAAACGTAACCTCCGGGGTATTTCCCAGCTTCTGTGATGCTGTCGCCAATAGTCACAATTTTGCGTTTACCGGCGAGTATATTCTCGATTTCTGGCGGTAGACTAGCTTGGGATACGGATTCTTTGAACACGGGAATTAAGGAGTGAGGAATGTTGATGACGATGACAGCAGCAATTACTGCGAGTACAAGTCTGATTAAAACTTGCTTGAGTCGGGGTTTGGGACTTGGCGATCGCGCATTTGGAGACATTACGCAGTTTTTAACTAAAAGTTTAACTATTTTTCCCAGCAGTGGTTAGATCCATTTTTTAGGTTTTTTGTCACTTTGTCAAGGACTGCGATTGCTTATATTTTTGTTGCCGAGGAGATCTGTGTGTAATTTCCATCACTCAAAAAATAGCAAAAGATCACATAAATTTTG
>DMYK01000332.1:8270-9274 GCA_003483675.1 Microcoleaceae cyanobacterium UBA11344 | reverse complement strand
TTTAATGCGAATTTACAACAGTTTACCCAGCGCGTGGGTTATATTAGCGCTCTGGCATCTAACGGTAAAATTTCTGTGGAACAAGCATTTACTCAGATAGACGCGCTTTGGGAACAGGTGGAAAAGTCGAAAACGCAGTTGGGAGTCGGCGAAGATCCGTTTTCTCCTTGAATTATTAGGGTTGGCTTTGAGGTTGATTGATGCCGATCGACTATTCCAGAGCTTAAGATAAAAAAGTAGCTAGTCGCGATCGCCCTTTTTGCCCATGAGTTCCGACCTAGTTCCTCTCCAGCCCAAAGTGACAATCGGCCGTCGCGCCGGTGCCTTATGCATCGACGCGATCGCAGTAGGGCTGCCCAGCTTGCTTCTCGGCGCTAATCCGATCGTCCAAACCATATTTTTTATCCTGCTGTGGCTGATCATGCGAGTAGCCATCGTCAGGAAAAATAAAGGTCAAAGTCTCGGCCGCTGGGCTTTGGATATGAAAATTGTCGATCCCAGACTCGATCGCACTCCCGGCCTGCAAGAACTGTGCAAACGCGAGGCTTTGCTTGGCGTCTGCGCGGCCCTAGCCTGTGCAGGTATAGGGGGACTCACCTCCACCAACGCTGGTGTTTTGCTGCTAATGTTGCCCTTGGCGATCGACTGTAGCCGTGCCTGCACCGACACCACCCGGTTTCCCCAAGCTTTTCACGATCGACTCGCTGGTACGATCATCGTCGGCACCCGCCGTGGCTACTCCCTCGACATAAAAGTCAAAAGATTGCTTGACCAAGTGCAGAGCAATGTGAGAAGATAATAAATTGTGTTTAAATTAGTCGAAATTTATTTAGAATTATGGCTAAAGGCGTCCGCATCATAATTACCCTAGAGTGTACTGAGTGCCGAACTAACGTAAGCAAACGCTCAAAAGGCGTTTCTCGGTACACCACCACCAAAAACCGTCGCAACACGACGGCCCGGCTAGAACTCAAAAAGTTCTGCCCCCACTGCAACAAGCACAC
>DMYK01000332.1:2650-8189 GCA_003483675.1 Microcoleaceae cyanobacterium UBA11344 | reverse complement strand
CCAATGCCCAATGCCCTGTTTGGCCAATGCCCTGTTTGGCCGATTACCAATTACAAATTACCCAAAAACCATGACTTACTTTCGCCGGCGTGTTTCGCCAATTAAACCAGGAGATCCGATCGACTACAAAGATGTCGATTTGCTCAAAAAATATGTCACAGAACGGGGTAAAATCCTGCCCAGGCGGATTACAGGCTTGACAGCAAAACAGCAACGAGACCTGACCAGAAGCATCAAAAGAGCAAGAATTGTAGCTTTGATGCCCTTCGTAAACCAAGAAGGTTAACTGGATTTTGGATTTTAGATTTTAGATTTTGGACGGTCATAGAAGCTAGGCGAAAGTAACGTTTTTACGTCATTTAACCAGAAAAAATACAAGTCTCCAAAATCTAAAATCCCAAAATCGAAACCTGACAAATGGCCAATGTAAAAATCTAAAATATAAAATATACAACTGGCAAGTGGACAAGGGAACCTTAGTAGAATTTAGACTGCACGGCGACCGCCGTCTAGCTGTTGCCGATCGCCCCGACGGCAAAAAAAATTGGGTGTTGGTAGACGAAAACAGTCAACCGCACAGCATACCGCCTAAACAAATCACCTACGAAATAGCCGGAGAAACCTACAAACCCTCCGACATTCCCAAATTTCTCAAAGAAGTAGAAGTTTACTCAGATCCTTCGAGTCTTGAGGTAGCTTGGGAACTGCTAGTCGGGGACGGAGAAACCGCAGATCCAGAATCCTTAGCAGTGCTGCTATTTTCCGAGAAAAGTTCCGCTCAGTGTTACGCAGCTTATTGTTTGTTGTCAACAGATAAACTGTATTTCAAACAAAAGGGCGATCGATACGAACCGCGTTCCGTCGCCCAAGTAGCCGAAATCAAACACCAGCAAGAAGTAGAACAGCAGCGACACCAAGAATCCCAAGGATTTTGGGATCGAGTCAAGCAGCGACTAGCAGGGGAAAAAGTAGACTGGGAAAATAGCGATCGCACCCGCCTCGACGCCCTCGAACGATTTGCCACCCTCGGAGAAGAAGCAACACACCGCACCCCAGCCCTAGAAACTTTAGCCAGCTTAGAACGTCCCGAAACACCCGAAGCAGCCTTTCAACTCTTAGTCGATCTCGGCTTGTGGAGTCACCACGAAAACCTGTTTTTGCGGCGTAGCCAAATTCCCCTACAACTATCCGCCAAGGTATTAGAAGTGGCCCAACGCTGCCTAGAAAATCCCCCAAGCGACTCCGAAACCAGTCGTCTAGATTTAACTCACCTCAAGGTTTACACGATCGACGACGAAAGCACTACCGAAATAGACGACGGGCTCAGCTTAGAATTCCTGGAAAACGGCCAGCAGCGCCTGTGGATACACATCGCCGATCCCACCCGCTTACTCTCCCCCGGAGACGAACTCGACCTCGAAGCCAGAAAGCGCACCACCACGGTTTACCTGCCCACGGGGATGATACCAATGTTTCCCCCAGAGTTGGCAACCGGGCCGATGAGCTTAAATCAAGGTCAAGAGTGCAGCGCTCTCAGCTTTAGTGTGTTCTTAGATGAAACCGGTGCAGCCCAAGATTACAGCATTCACATCAGCACGGTGAAACCTACCTACCGCTTAACCTACGATGACGTAGACGAGATGTTGGAGTTGGGAATCGAAGCAGAACCGGAAATAAGTGCGATCGCACAAGCGGCAAAACTGCGGCAAAAATGGCGAGAAACCCAAGGCGCCATCAGCATTTTCATGCCCGAATCCGTCATCAAAGTCAACGGCGACGACATCAAAATCCACGTCATCGACGACTCCACAGCCCGATTGCTAGTAGCCGAAATGATGATTTTAGCTGGGGAACTCGCAGCGCGTTACGGTCAGGTTCACAGTCTACCCATACCCTACCGATATCAGCCCCAGCCAGAACTCCCTCCCGAAGAAGAACTGCTAGCTGTGCCCGCCGGGCCAGCCCGGGCTTGCGCCGTGCGTCGCTGTATGCCCCGCAGCGAAATGGGTCTGACCCCCGGAAGGCATTCGAGTTTGGGTTTGGAAGCATACACTCAAGTTACTTCTCCCATCCGCCGCTATACCGACTTGCTGACTCACTTTCAAATCAAAGCTCACTTGCGAGGCGAACCGTTGCCTTTTTCTGCTGAAGAAATGCAGGAAATAGTCATGTGTCTCGGCACCGCAGTCAGAGAAGCCTCTAGCGTCGAACGCCAAACCAACCGCTATTGGGGATTGGAATATTTGCGGCGCAACCCGGATGAAGTCTGGGAGGCTTTAATGCTGCGCTGGCTACGGGAAGACAGTAATGTGGGATTGATTTTGTTGGAAGAATTGGGGTTAGAATTAGCCATGCGCTTTGGTCGATCGATCGAAATAGGCGATCGACTAGAAGTCAAAGTCACACACTGCGATCCGCGATCGGACGCCGTTCATTTCCAAGAAATGATTTTTCAAGCCGCACAATAGGATTTGAGATTTTGGATTTTGGATTTTGGATTTTGGATTGGGGAAATATAGCTGGTTCCCTTCAGGTTTTACAATTATAGGACTTACGCAAAAAGTTGGTATATACGCTATTGGTATGGGTAAGGTGCGCAGTGCGCACCCTACATATAGAGGTTCTGCGTAAGTTCTGAATTATCTATTCATCTAAAATCTAAACTCTAAAATCTAAAATCGCAAATGCCCAATTCAATTAGCCAAGTTCAGCCACCGCTAGAATTCATACCCCCAGCCTACAACCCCCTAGTAGTGCTTGGCTGTCAGCAATTGCTCCCCTGGTGGCTACAATTTCGGACGAGTATCAGCGACATTCAAGCCGAAAACGTCGAAACCCTCGCCGAACTCTTTCACCAATTTCAAAATCAGAAAGTTCGCTTCCTGCTAGCCTTCCGCCACCCCAACTCAGAGGATCCCTACTGTTTGGGACAACTGATTTGGAAACTGGTTCCTGCTTCAGCGCGCCAACAAGGGATTCCCCTGACATTTCCCGTACATTCGCACTTTATCTACGATCGCGGCATTCCCCTCTGGGCTGGTGCGGGCGTCGGCTGGCTGTATTCCCACCTCGGCGGCACTCCCATCGTTCGCGGTAAGATCGATCGAGCTGGATTGCGATCGGCCCGCGATTTATTTGCTAACAGCCAATTCCCGATCGCCGCCGCCCCAGAAGGCGCGACAAACGGTCACAATGAAATAGTGAGCCCCCTCGAACCAGGTATTGCTCAAATGGGCTTCTGGTGCGTTGAAGATTTGCGTAAAGCTGACAGAACTGAAAAAGTGTTAATTGTGCCGATCGGCATTCAATACCGCTATGTCGAGCCACCTTGGGAACCCCTAGAACAACTTTTAACTCAATTAGAATCAGATTGCGGATTGCCACCATTGGATAGTAGCAATAACGCCAATTTTTCGATGGAAATTTCAGGTTCAAAAGACCAAAATCACAACTTCCAATATATGCGCCTAATCAGATTGGGAGGCCATTTACTAGAAGTAATGGAGCAGTTTTATACCCGTTTTTACCATCAAAAATTACCGCCAAAAAACCCAGATTCAAATTCAATGGAAATACCGGGCGCAACCGCCGATCAAGTGGACAGCGAACAAGTTTTCACAGCCAGACTTCAAGCACTTTTAGACGTGGCGCTACAAGTAGCAGAAGAGTATTTCAACTTGCAGCCAAAAGGCAGTTTGATAGACCGCTGTCGCCGTTTGGAACAAGCAGGTTGGGACTATATTTATCGAGAAGATATCAAAGATATTGCAGCGCTTTGTCCCTTAGAAAGAGGATTAGCCGATCGACTCGCCGAAGAAGCAAGTCTCCGGATGTGGCACATGAGACTCGTAGAAAGTTTTGTGTCCGTTACCGGCAGGTATGTGCAAGAAAAGCTGACCGCAGAACGGCTAGCAGAAACAACTTTACTGCTGTGGGACGTACTGACTCGCATCAAAGGGGGAAATCCTTTCGGGCGACCGAATTTGGGCAAACAGCAAGTAAAAATGACCGTGGGTGAGCCAATATCAGTGGACGATCGCTGGGAAGGATATCAAAGCAGCCGCAGGTTAGCAGTTGCCGAACTCACTCAAGACTTACAATCAGCTTTAGAAGGAATGATTAATTAGTCATTGGGAATTGGGAATTAGTCATTGGGAATTGGGAATTGGGAATTGGGAATTGGGAACTTGTACTGCCCTTCGAATACGTGGCCCCTGAGCGTAGTCGAAGGGTTCAGGAACCGCCCTTCGACGCAGTTGATCCTGAGCGTAGCCGAAGGGATCAGGATCAACTCCGCCGAAGTATTGGGAATTGGGAATTAGTTATTGGTGATTGGTGATTGGTTAATTTCGAGCTAAACCAACAAAATGAATAGAGTTAGGATGCCACCTAAGCACCCTCGACCTAGAATAGTTAGAAAAAAAAAGACTGATGTCTGCAACTGCAAACAAGTTGTTATAGACTTGGGAAAGAGGTCGAATAAACCCCTAACAATAAACGATCGATAATAAAGCCATAAAAATCACCAATGACTAACAAACCAATCAATTTATCTGCTAACTCAATTAAAGTAAAACTGCTGAATTATTTGGCGCAAGAATTGCTCACCCCGCTCACTTCAGTTATGGGCATGGCAAGTGTGTTGAGCCAAGAAATTTACGGGCCCCTAACGAGCAAGCAAAAAGAATATATCGACGTGATCCAAGACAGCAGCCGGTCTTTGCGATCGCTAGTCGAAGAAATTTTGGAACTCGCAGAAATGGATGAATCCAGTTTCACCTTAAAGCGGAGCGCAGTCGATATAGAAACTTTGTGCCAGCAGGTAGTGACTACCCTGTCGCAGCCAGCTTCTAGACGAGAGCAAGAAATTAACCTGTCTATGAGTCCAGGCCCGCGTATTTGGCTGGCGGATAAGGATAAAGTTCAGCAAATGCTGCACCACTTAATTTTTAGTGTCATTCAATCTGCTGGGGCTGGCAGCACAATTCGAGTCCACGTTTCTCGGAAAGAAGACGGCATCAATATCGGAGTTTGGGTTTTTCACCCTTGGTTGGGAGAAACTCTGCCCCATGCTAAACTCTACTCCGACTACTTGTTGAAAGCCCGATCGGGTCCGAGTTCAGCATCGAACTCGGACAACAGGGAACTCGGACTCGGATCACCACTGCCTCTGTCGGCACAGAATCAAGAACGATTAACGCTTTCCTTCTTAGAGTTGGTGGCCTCGATGGCGGCTCAGGCGGCGGATACTGCACCGCTGTTAGCTGGCTACGGGGATAGGGAACGTTTGGGGCTGCTCATGAGCTGCCAGTTGGTGGAAATTCAAGGCGGCCAACTCTCGATTCAAGGATCGCCGGAATCTGGGTATCGCTACCTGCTCTGGCTCCCCTGCACAAATGCTACGGAGTTGTTGGAAGGATGAAGTCAGTTGACGGTTGACTGTTGACGGTTGACTGTTGACAGTTGCCATGATTACCGATTACCAATTCCCGAATACCAATTACCAATTACCAATCTAAAAATTGAAATGAATTCAGTT
>DMYK01000332.1:0-2636 GCA_003483675.1 Microcoleaceae cyanobacterium UBA11344 | reverse complement strand
TGGAAGTTATTTATTGAATGTAGCGATCGGCAATGCGCGAAGTTGGCGGCAGAGTAGCTGGCTAATGCAGTGGGCAGAACCCCTGGGTTTTGTTTTGCTTGCTTTGACGTTTGGCTTAGGCCCCTTTGTCAACAATGCCCTAGTGGGTGTGTTGATGGCGGCTTGTGCTGCTTTTTGGGTGCTGCTGACTGTTTCCGACGATCGCGCGATCGCCCTGACACCAATTCACCTGCTGGTAATGCTCTACTGGGGCATTGCGACGGTAGCAACTGCGATGTCTCCGGTAAAGGCGGCCGCTTTTACTGGCTGGACGAAGTTGACGCTTTATTTGCTGTTTTTTGGGCTAATGGCCAGGATATTGCGATCGCCCCGTTTACGATCGTGGTTAATCGCCGTCTTTTTGAACGTCGCTCTGATCGTCAGTTTCTACGGCGTGCGACAGTGGATTGATAAAGTGCCACCGCTGGCTACTTGGAATGATCCAACTTCTACTCAAGCCAATGTCACGCGGGTTTACAGCTTTTTAGGTAATCCCAACCTGCTTGGTTCCTATCTGCTACCAGCAATTGCATTGAGCGCAGCCGCACTTTTTGTGTGGAAGGGATGGGCAACTAGAGCTTTGGCGCTGACGATGTTGGTGGTGAATTGCGCCTGTTTGCGCTACACCGACAGCAGGGGCGCTTGGATTGGTTTTGTAGCTTTACTTGTGGTGTTTTTAGTGCTGCTGTGGTATTGGTACAATCCTTTGATGCCGAGGTTTTGGCGGCAATGGGCACTACCGTTAGGGTTAGGAGGTTTGGCTGGGGCGTTAATTTTGGGAGTGGCTTTGGTGGAACCCGTGCGCGATCGAGTTTCCAGTATGTTTATCGGTCGCGGTGACAGCAGTAACAATTTTCGGATTAATGTTTGGACAGCGGTGATTGACATGATTCGCGATCGACCAATTCTCGGAATTGGCCCCGGAAACACTGCCTTTAATAAAGTTTATCCGCTTTATATGAAGCCGAAGTTCACTGCTTTGAGCGCTTATTCAGTGCTGCTAGAAATTGCGGTAGAAACTGGTTTTATCGGTTTGACTTGTTTTCTGTGGCTGCTGACAGTAATAGTAAATCAAGGTTTGTTGCAAATCAAAAGATTGCGTGACGCGCAATTTAGCAGTTCTAACTTGACCGAAAACTCTCCAAACATCCAAGGGAATCAGGGGTTTTGGTTGATTGGGGCGATCGCAACTTTAGCCGGCATGATGGCCCACGGTTTTGTCGATACTGTTTGGTATAGGCCGGAAGTCAATATGCTGTGGTGGTTGATGGTGGCAATTATTGCTAGTTTTTACAGCACTCCGCAGCAGCCAGATTCAGTTTTAACTGCCGACGAGTGATATCATCTCCGGCTGATTAGTTTAGGGACTAAGGCCAAAAAAACCCGGTTTCTCGGAACACTTCGGCTACCCGTTCGACACTTCGGCGGAGCGTCGCACGCTCGCTTAGCCGAAGTGTTTATCCTGAGCGTAGTCCTTGGGCGAGCGTGCAACGCTTCGCTCAGGGGGGCCGCTTTCGTGACCGGGTGGATATAGCGGTTTTCAACCCCATGAGGTACAAGCCGATGCCCTATGCCCAATCCCCTATGCCCAATCCCCTATGCCCTATATCAAGCGTGCACCGTACTGTTACTGAGAAAGGCTATAGTACCAAGTTTTTCCCCATAGCACAGATACTAACCGAACCTAATGGTTACAGGGATTCGAGCGGTACTTACCCATTTTGATCTTCTCATCAGAGAATTGGGTAGAAACCCCGTCCTTTAGGACGGCTTTACATTTAATATGTTAGTATGTGAAGTATGGAAAAAGCTCACCGTTACCGATTTTACCCAACACCCGAACAAGAGTCGCTATTGCGACGCACATTGGGCTGCGTAAGATTGGTTTACAACAAGGCTCTCCACGAGAGAACCCAAGCTTGGTACGAGAGACAAGAAAGGGTCGGGTATCCCGAAACCTCTACGATGCTGACTCAGTGGAAAAAAGAGGAAGATCTTGATTTTCTTTCGGAGGTTAGCTGCGTACCATTGCAACAAGGACTTAGACATCTTCAAACTGCTTTCACTAATTTCTTCGCGGGAAGGGCGAAATATCCCAACTTCAAGAAGAAACGGAATGGTGGCAGTGCTGAGTTTACAAAATCGGCTTTTAAGTTCAAGAATCAAGAAATTTATCTTGCCAAAAACTCTGAGCCATTGCTGATTAAATGGTCTAGACAAATTCCCAAAGGATGCGAGCCAAGCAGTTTGACTGTTAACCTCCATCCCTCTGGACGTTGGCACATCTCGATTAGGTTTGATGCTCCAACGATTCAACCTTTGCCCATTAGCGACAATTCTGTAGGAATAGATTTGGGAATAACGAGTTTGATTGCGACCAGTAATGGTGACAAGATCGCTAATCCCAAGCATTTCAAAAAGCATCGAAAGCGTTTGAAGAAATCGCAAAAGAATCTTTCTCGTAAACAGAAAGGTTCCAAAAATAGAGAAAAAGCGAGAATTAAGGTTGCTAAAATTCACCTGAAAATCTCCGATTCTCGAAAAGATTTCTTGCATAAGTTGACAACTCAATTAGTCCGCGAAAATCAAACAATTGC
>DMYK01000136.1:12884-15433 GCA_003483675.1 Microcoleaceae cyanobacterium UBA11344 | reverse complement strand
GTGCTGATAGGGGGCTTTGGGGCTGATACCATGACTGGAGGTGGTGGCGGCAATCAATTCCGCTATACCAGTCCTGCGGAGGGAGGGCCGGTCTTTGACGCTGCTTCTTCGGCGGCAATCAATGCTGCGATCGCCGCGGGCGGATATGATGTGATTACTGATTTCGCAGGTTTGGGAGTGCCGATCGCCGATCAGTTCAATTTTGCCCCCGGATTCCCGAATGTTACCAGCACGAACGAAGTTTTACTGCCGGTGCAAACCACTGTTTCATCTAATATTTTAGGAGGAACTGCTTTCTTGTTTTCCTATGATACTGGCGGCAATACTTACATCATTTATGATGGCAATGGCAATAATCTCAACGGCGCTGATTCTAGCATTTTGGCTAAGTTAAATGGTGTAACTGGCATTTCTGTTCAGTCGGCATTTGACTTTACTTTTATCTAGGAAGATCAGAGGTTTGAAACCGCAGATTAACGCAGATTATTGTAAATAAAACTAATACCATTTCCCAAAAAGAATGCTACAATCTACATCCTTGGGTTGATCTCATACAATCAACCTACTGTTGCATCATTTTGGAGAACTGGTATTAGTTGAAGAATCCGCAGCTATTGCTTCGAGCAGAAACAGACCGACTTTTTTGTGCAGTCCCTCATTTTGCTGGGGACAGCTTATCTGGAACAAGCATTTAGGACACCCGTCAGAGCACTCGCAAGTTAAGGCTAAAGACATTGCTTTAGCAGCAAATAGCGGTAGGTTCTTCCCAATTTCTTCAGATGCTCCATTTCCTCCATCTGTGGTATCGAAAAAATAAGCGATGATACCCGAATCATCTTGCTCTACACAATTAACGTCGCGAGTAGAAGATAGGACGACTAGGGGAACAGCTAGTTGAATTTGATGGGCCATACTGTGCAGCGCAACTGCAATTGGATGACGTTCAAACAAACCCTTTAACTCTTGAGGAATTTCATTTCCATATTGGGTTCTTGCACTAGCTTTTTGGCGGTTAACTTCATCTGTAATTGCTGCAATTAGACCCGGATTTACTTCGACTTTAACGACTGGGGCTTGGTACCGTATTTGATAGGGCGGATTGAACGGTATTGCTTCAACAAGTTTATTTATTTCGATCGATTTCAAAGTCCGACCGCAAGACTTACATACTTTGCCTTCAAGGAGCTGTTGGTGGCTGCGGCATTTGGCATTAGTACAAGTGTGTCGGTATTCTTTTTTGCAAAGCTTGTAGCCCGTTACTTGTGATGTAATCTCGCCCCATCCCAAAGTTAACCTCAGCCTTCCTTCTAGTAAGCTGGTATAGATAATGCGGGGAGCTTCTAGGTCTTCTAGGTCTTTTAAAAGTTTGATTTGCAAGCCTAAATCGGGTTCAGTAAATAAGCTGGGGTCTTCTTCAAAGGGCTGGAGTATTGCTTTTTTCTGATCTATATTTAAGCTTTGACACCGATAAGTAATTAAACGGTTGCCTTCGTCAAAAGCGGTGTAAATAGCACCGGGAAATACTTCTCGATAGGCAGTGTCGCGCGACATTTCTTCAAAGGACTCTCCCGTATTCTCGTCAATTAATTCAATAGCATCTATAGCGCTGCCTCTAATATTGACTCCTTTATGAGGATATCCTTGCCCTCGGAGCGTACTGTTTGGGGAAAGGAAAAGTTTCTTTTGCTCCAACAGTCCCGAAGCAACCGTATCTCCAACAGCATCAAATCGACTTTCTACTTCAACAGCAGGCAAACCGCTTTCGACGCAGCAGCATTCAAGGTGTTTGCTGACAATGGTAGGGTAATTTGGATTAAAGGCGGCGCTTTCTACTTCTCCCGATAGCAGTTGCTCTGGATGCTTGCCGTAGTAGTAGTCTAGGGGATTTTGGGCAACTGGCAAGAAAATTACCAATCCCGGATTTACTCTTCCGGCACGTCCCATTCGCTGGCGAAAAGACATAATGGAACCGGGATATCCCCTCACCAAACAGCAATCTAATTCCGGTAAATCCAGACCTGCTTCTAGTGCTGATGTGGAAATAATTACTTTAATTTTTCCTGTTTGCAGTTGGCTGATAATGTCTCGGCGGCGGTCGGTTTTTAAAGAGCCGTAGAAAGCAGTCACTTTTTGCGCTAAATAACTATTTCCCTGTCGCGTACTTTCTTTTTGAATTAAATCTACAAGTTTCTTAACGGCTCCTCTAGTATTGCAAAAAACAATTCCGCTTAAGCCTTGTTGCAGCCAAGATAAAACAATCTTGCAAGCATCGGAATTCGCTGTCTCGCTGGGAGCTAAACACAGAACAGTTCTTCCAGCACTCCCCGCTCCGCTGCTTTCAATTAAATGCAATTGGTCGGGTTGAGACGTTCTACCGCTAAATCGCATTGCCATGTCTTGGGGGTTTCCAATCGTAGCAGAAGAACAAATAAATTGGAGCTGGCTGCTATTGCCTCCCACGCTGTCTACAGCCCTACGCAAACGGCGCATTAGGTTAGCAAAATGAGCTCCAAACGCACCTATATAGGAATGGCTTTCATCAATAACTA
>DMYK01000136.1:11681-12855 GCA_003483675.1 Microcoleaceae cyanobacterium UBA11344 | reverse complement strand
ATCTTTGCTAATTGATAATGCAGCAAATCGGGACTGACAGCTAAAATATTAGGGAGATGAGGTACAAAGAGTCCCAAACGTTCGTTGTAGGGAGTATCCCCTGTCATTTGTTCTACTTTAACAAGCTGTCCTTGGGGAAATGTTCCGACAATAAGTTGGAGTTTGCGAAACTGATCGAAAGCTAAAGCTTTTAGCGGAAAAATATAGAGCGCGGAAGTTTGAGGGCGGTTCAGACAATCTTCGAGAATTGCGAGGTTGTAGCACAGGGTTTTGCCCGATGCTGTGGGAGTGACAATACTTAAATCGCTGCCCTTTCGCAGGTAGGTCAAAGCTTCAACTTGATGCGAATATAGTTCGTTAATTTTCAATCTCCGAAGGGCGTTTTGCAAGGCGGAGGGCAAGTCTTTGGGGATGCCGTACAAGGAACCAGAGGCGGGTTGGGTAATGCGAACGGCGGTAAGATTTGAAGCTAATTCACGCGCGATCGCTCTAAATTTGGGTTGAGGAATAGTGGCAATTTCTGCTGCGCTTACTTGAGAAAAGCTAGCAGGCTGTACTTCACCTGCCCCGTTTTCTTGAGCTTGGGATGAGGATTCTGGTGTTGCAGTTGCGCCCAGAGAAGCGATTTCACTCCTTTCAACAGCTTGCTGCCAATTTTTGTATTGAACGGGTATCGAGTATCCGGGAAACTTTACTATAAGTGTGTTACCCAGCAAAGAAATAACCTCACCTTGTCCGTACTGGGGAGAACAGAGCTGCTGTCCAGGGTTTAGCCACTCAGGATGCTTTCGTTCGCTGCCCTGAGCAGCAGCACGGATAATAGCAGCGTAGTCAGTTGGCTTGGGGTTTGTCATTTAACTTTTGAGGATAACTCCAATTGCTTCATTATAAGCTTCTTCTGGCAGACAGACTGACATCTGCCAGGATAATAACGGGCATCATTCTGGCAGTGGCGATCGAAAAATCTTTGAGATCGCTCATAATCAATATGGGTTCCGATCGGTTCAAAATTCCCAAAAAACCGCTTGTGACAGGTTAGGATGCGGAATGTGGGAGGTAAGAGTTGGCAGTTAATCTGCGTTCATTGGCGTTCATCTGCGGTGAAAAATTAAATCTCATTATCTTCAGAAAAAAGTCCCAACAAAGGGCCGAGAATAGCACCGAAAACAAAGCC
>DMYK01000136.1:9535-11635 GCA_003483675.1 Microcoleaceae cyanobacterium UBA11344 | reverse complement strand
GCCGTTAAATGCTTGCTGTACAAACCAAAATCCTAGAAAGAAGAAAGCAGGTATTCTGACTGTAGTAATGAAGATTCCCAAGGGGATTAATGTCAGAACTTTGGCTTGGGGATATCGGAGAATATAAGCTCCCATAACGCCTGCGATCGCGCCGCTAGCACCCAGAGAAGGAATGGCAGATGCTGGGGCAAAAAACCACTGAGTTAGTGATGCTAAAACGCCGCAAGTAAGGTAAAATATGATAAACTTGATGTGTCCTAAACGGTCTTCTACATTGTTGCCAAAAATCCAGAGAAATAACATATTTCCGGCGACGTGGAGAAAGCCTGCGTGGAGGAATTGGGAGGAAATTAGCGTTGTCCATTCGGGAAATGGGGAAGCGGGTAGGGAAACTCGACAGATATTAGTTAGCTGACAAGGAACTACGGCCCAAGAGTAGAAGAATTGCGTTAATTGGCGATCGCCCAAAGTGCATTCGTACAAAAATACTAACACATTTGCAGCAATCAGTCCATAGGTGACATAGGGAGTGATGCGGGTGGGATTGTCATCGCGCAAGGGAACCATAGGATTTTTTACTCGACATCAAAATATTGGCAATACCATTATAATGCGTAAGTCCTGTAAGATTAATTCAGCCTTGGCTGTTATACCGGGGTTGCTGCCAATATAAAACGCGATCGACCGCGAAATAGGGCAGTTTAAAAAGAGTGTGCTTTTCAATCGCTACATCTCCCGCGCAGTAGCCGTCGTTAATCCAAGGGATACGCGGTATTCAAACCTTTAACAATGTCGCGTGTCGAGCAGCCCCAAGCATTAGCTAATTTCCACCATGCTGCATTTGTGTCAGTTTCTCTCAGGCGATAATTTGAACTAAACATAAGTCATTTATGGTTGTTTTAGCGTCTTGCTAAAGTGAGAAATTAGTGGGTTTTAGAAGGTGTGAGTGTGAGTCTTTAGAGGTATTTTATAGTAATTGTCTTAAGGCACATAGGAGGCTCCATTAATATCGAGCTTTGTCCCAGTAGCGTGGGGAGCCAAACCAGAGGCAAAAAAAGCGATAACATTAGCAATATCTGGAGGACGAGGGATTTTGCCGATCGGAATATCGCGCAAAATATCAGCATCTCTATCTCTATCTTTTCTCTTTCTCTGCGCCCTCTGCGCCCTCTGCGGTAAAAAAAAATAAATCTTTTTCACAAACGAAATAGAATTGCTATATGATCATTGTACAGGATTAAGCGTTCTATTTGAAATACACCTAAAAATTCGCCATGAAAGCAGTTGTGTTCGATCGCTACGGTTCCGTCGAGGTATTGCAGTACCGAGAATTGTCCAAGCCAACAATCAAACCCGATCAATTGCTAGTGCGAGTTAGCGCTAGCAGCGTCAATCCCGTAGACTGGAAAATCCGGCAAGGGCACGTACAATTATTGTCAGGATTTAACTTTCCTCGGATTGTCGGTTCAGACATCTCTGGAGTTGTGGAAGAAATCGGCAGGGAAGTCACCAAATTTCAACCGGGAGATGAAGTTTATACCTTCTTAAATCCCCTGACTGGTGGCGCTTGTGCCGAATACTGCGCCGTACCGGAATCTGCTGCGGCTATTAAACCTCAAAACATTACTCATACAGAAGCAGCAACAGTGCCAATTGCCGGTTTAACTGCTTTGCAAGCACTCCGGGATTTGGGTGAAATTCAAGCCGGAAAAAAGGTATTGATTAACGGTGCTTCCGGCGGAGTGGGCATTTTTGCAGTGCAAATTGCGAAAGCGATGNNTAGTAACGGGAGTTTGCAGCGCCAAAAATAGGGATTTTGTAAATAATTTGGGAGCAGATTTTGTTTTAGATTACGCTGAAGTTGACTTTACTAAACAGACAGAAAAGTATGATATAATCTTGGATGCTGTCGGCAAAAAAACTTTTGCTGAATGCGAAAATGTGCTGGAAACGGAGGGAGTTTATATCTCGACTTTGCCGAGTTTCGACAACCTCGTGCCGATGTTTCTAAGCTGGTTTGTGCCTGGTAAAAAAGCTAAATCAATTGTGGCTAATGCTAACAACAGCGATTTAGGGATTTTGCGGGAATTGATAGAATCT
>DMYK01000136.1:1870-9500 GCA_003483675.1 Microcoleaceae cyanobacterium UBA11344 | reverse complement strand
TACAGCGAAACGGGGCGCGCTGTCGGTAAAATTGCGATCGATTGTAGATTGTAGATTTTAGATTGTAGATTGAAGAAAGCGACCATTCCTGAGTCTGCGAAGGAATAAATTCGGGGGATCTAACACCGATCGCGTTTTACGTTATGTAACTGAAAATGGGTATAATAGGACTTACGCACTCTAGACGCTGTTCCAAAGCTTTGAGATTCTTCGCTTCACTCAGAATGACAGAATTACGTCCAAATGCGTAAGTCCTGTATAATATAATCCTCAAAAGTCCTGGCCTTGCGGACTTGGATTTGTGCAGCACCAGACAGGAGTCCGATCGAACTTTTGCCAAACCAAAAATCTAAATAAAATCAAAAAATCCTTATGACAGCCCCCTCAGACTTGGAGACATCCGAACAAAATTCCGACAATAACCTCGAACCCAGAATTGCACCCGCAGACGGTTTCATGGGTTCCCGCAACTTGGAAAACGAATTTCTCGACGAACTCCCCGACGAAGTTGAGATGTCTTTGTTCGATCATTTAGAAGAATTGCGGCTGCGAATTTTCTATGCGCTAATTGCAGTAGTAATTGCTATAATCGGCTGCTTTTTATATGTGAGACCGATCGTTAAATTGCTAGAAGTACCTGCCGGGCCCGTCAAGTTTCTGCAACTAGCTCCCGGCGAGTATTTCTTTGTTTCTATCGAAGTAGCCGGATACAGCGGTTTGCTCCTCGCCAGTCCGTTTATTTTTTACCAAATAGCGCTATTTGTTCTCCCTGGATTAACTCGCAAAGAACGCGGGTTGCTCGGCCCTGTTTTCTTCGGTTCGAGTTTCCTATTTTTAGGCGGGTTAGTATTTTCTTACATCGCTTTGATTCCGGCGGCGCTCAATTTCTTTGTCACCTACGGAGCCGATGTTGTAGAGCAGTTGTGGTCGATCGACAAATACTTTAAATTTGTACTGTTGTTAATGTTCTGCACCGGCTTAGCTTTTCAAATCCCGATCTTCCTAGTATTGCTCGGCGTTTTTGGCATCTTTTCTTCTAAGCAAATGTTGTCTGTTTGGCGGTATGTAGTCTTGGGAGCGGCTGTTTTGGGAGCGGTTTTAACGCCTTCAACTGACCCTTTGACTCAAAGTCTTTTAGGAGGTGCGGTGGTGGCTCTTTACTTTGGCGGCGTTGGTTTGGTCAAGCTTTTAGGGCGATAATTAGACCAACCTAAAAAAATAGAACACCCAGAACCCCGACTTCTTAAAGAAGTCGGGGTTCTAACAGCGAATAAGATCGATCGACTCGCCCTAAAAAATATAGAGATGCGGGCGATCGCCCGCATCTCTACATTGATCAATGTTAAAATTCGACACCAAAGTTTTGCTAAAACCTTAACTACATTCGGAACTGTTCTACTTCGGGAGTGTAACCGATCGGCAAAACGTACTCCAGATTCTCGTGGGGACGAGCAATGATGTGATAGGATAGCAACTTGCCGCCATCAACCTTTTTAACAGATTCAATTCCAGCAGCAACGGCTGCTTGCACTTCAGAAATATCTCCTCGAACTATGACTGTCCAGTAGGCGCGGGTTATTTTCTCATAGCGAACTAAAGTAACGCGGGCTGCTTTCACCATTGAGTCCGCAACTTCTACGGCTGAGGGAAGTCCTAAGACTTCAACCATTCCAACTGCAACACCCATTACACTATTCTCCTAAATTTCACGGAATATCTGAAACTCATTGTAGTTGAAATTGATGCTGATTTTATCTCTCAGATTTTGGTACTGGGCGCTGTCGCGGTGGCTGGGGAAGGGGAGAGCGCGCGGTTCGATCGAAATATACCCGATCGCACTACAATTCTGTGACTGCTCTCGGCTGTCACGATCGCTGATGACTAATGACTGCTGACTGCTGACTAATAACTTATTCAAAACTCGTCTAGCAGCCACTCCGAGGCTCTAGAGCCCAAATCTAGGGCGACGCTGACGGCTTTGCCCAAACGGGGGCGATCGCGGGTAGTGGCGATATACTCTCTCACCTGTTCGGTGCTCCCCCAGGCGTTGAGATAATTGGCCACTGCGTCCAAATGCTCGAAGTAATCAGCCTCCGTCATCGGAAAAGACACCTGTTCCAAATACTTCCACATCACCTGGACAAAAATCTTGCCCCGCGTCCGCCGCAATCTGATATCGTAAGATTTTCCCCATTTTTCCATTAATAGCTGGTGTAAATCCTTGCCCGTCATGGTTTCTCCTCAGTAAATTCCTTAAACAATAAAAGACAAAGTTCAAAAAATGTAATAATACTCTAATAAAAGCTGGAAGGCGCATTCTTAAAAGGAATTATCGCTGCCTCAACAAGAGTGAAAGCAGATTAACCGCAATCATTCCCGTTGTCTGCACGTAACAGACTCACAGCTACAGCTCGCAAACAAACGTAACTTAAAATCGCAAAGGCAGGTCATGGCTCTAACTTCTGCTGGAAATCCCGATGTCCCCGATATGGGGCGTCGCCAATTTATGAATTTGCTGACGTTCGGTACCGTCACAGGTGTGGCACTGGGCGCACTCTATCCAGTTGTCAACTATTTTATTCCTCCTTCGAGTGGGGCGGCTGGCGGTGGAGTGACTGCTAAAGATGCTCTGGGTAACGACATCGTAGTCAGCGCATATTTGGCTTCCCATCCCGCTGGCGATCGCACTCTAGCCCAAGGTCTCAAAGGCGACCCCACTTATATTGTGGTGGAAAAAGACTTATCTCTGTCCGAATACGGCATCAATGCAGTTTGCACTCATTTGGGCTGCGTCGTGCCTTGGAATAACAGTGAAAACAAGTTCATCTGTCCGTGTCACGGTTCTCAATACAACAGTGAAGGGAAAGTGGTACGCGGCCCAGCACCTTTGTCTCTGGCCCTCGCCCACGCCACTGTCGCAGATGACAAGCTGGCTTTTACCACTTGGACAGAAACAGATTTCCGCACCGGCGAAGCCCCTTGGTGGTCTTAAACGATTTTGGATTTTAGATGGGAGATTTTAGATTGGGATCGGTGGTGAAAATCAAAGATAATTCCATCCCTAAAACAGTCTAATCATCCCAAATCAAAAATCAAAAATCCCAAATGAAAAATCAAAAATTCACCCATTGTCTGACCTTTGAGATTGAATACTCTGATGCCACAAACTAATTTATCTGCGATCTTTCGTCGCAGTGTCAGGACGATCGCCAAAACTGCTATAGTGGCGATCGCAGCCGCAGCATTTTTCCTCAGCAGCGACATCGCACTTCCCCAAGCAGCATTCGCCTATCCTTTCTGGGCTCAAGAAACAGCACCCGCGACTCCCCGCGAAGCAACAGGCCGGATTGTTTGCGCTAACTGTCACTTGGGCGCAAAACCCACCGAAGTTGAAGTACCACAATCTGTTTTGCCTGACACAGTTTTTGAAGCTATTGTCAAGATTCCCTACGATACTAGCGTTCAACAAGTTGTCGGCGGCGGCAGCAAAGGTGGCTTGAATGTGGGTGCTGTAGTGATGTTGCCCGAAGGTTTCAAAATTGCTCCCGCAGACAGAATTCCCGAAGAAATGAAGGAAAAAGTCGGCGATCTTTACTTCCAAACTTACAGCGAAACCCAAGAAAATATTATTTTAGTGGGCCCGCTGCCAGGGGATCAGTACAAAGAATTGGTCTTCCCAGTTTTGTCGCCAAATCCGGCAACTGACAAGTCGGTTCACTTTGGCAAATACCAAATTTTTGTCGGCGGCAACCGTGGTCGTGGTCAGGTTTATCCTACCGGAGCCAAGAGCAATAATACTGTTTATAATGCTTCGGTAGCGGGGACAATTTCTAAGATTTCCACACCTGAAGATGGCGGTTATGAACTGACAATTCAACCGGCAGAAGGTGCAGCGGTTGTTGATACAATTCCTGCTGGCCCGGAACTGATTGTTTCTGAAGGACAAACAGTTGCAGCCGGTGAACTTTTGACGAACAATCCTAATGTGGGCGGTTTCGGTCAAAAAGATGTTGAGATTGTGCTGCAAAGTGCCACTCGAATTCAAGGAATGATGGCTTTCGTGGCTTTGACCATGTTGGCTCAAATTATGCTGGTTCTCAAGAAGAAACAGGTCGAGAAAGTTCAAGCTGCTGAAATGAATTTCTAGGCGCAGCCGTAACTAGATTTTAAGTAAGGTGCGCACTGCGCACCCTACTATGAGATGGCAAGTAAGGTGCGCACTGCGCACCTATTTATTAACAGTAAGGTGCGCAGTGCGCACCCTACTATGAGATGGCAAGTCAGGTGCGCAGTGCGCACCTATTTATTAACAGATAAAATAATGTCAATTGATGAGAAAGTAATTGAGGTCGGGTCACTGCAATGGTTTTATCGGGAAACTAATCCGGTTAATGAATCTGACAAGCCTCCGGTGCTGCTACTGCACGGTTTGCCCTCCCAAAGTTTTACCTGGACTGCAATTATGCCGGATTTGGCTGCACAGGGGTTTCGATCGATCGCACCAGATTGGGTGGGTTATGGGCGATCGACAAAACCGGACAAACGCGACTTTGCCTACACTCCCGATGCTTTTGTTGAAGCACTCGCTGGCTTTATTCAAGCTTTAGAAATAGACCGATTTTACCTAGTTGTTCAAGGATTTTTAGCTTCTGCTGGCATTCAATATGCCTTGCGAAACCCCGATAAAATTGAACGTTTAGCTGTCATAAATACACCTGTTTCAGCAGATATCAAGTTGCCTTGGAAAATGCAGCAATTGGGATTGCCTTTTATTGGCGATATGATGACGCAAGACCCGCTTTTGGTGGACAGAACTTTAGAAGGCGGGTGTCGCAAGACGATATCAGACAAGGATTTAGATGTTTATCGCCGTCCATTTTTGAAGAGTTCTGATGCTGGGCGATCGCTGATGAATACAGTCCGCAATATTCAACTGCCGCAGTCAATGGCAGAAATTGAATCCGGCTTTCAAGGATGGACTAGACCAACTTTATTTGTGTGGGGATTAACAGACCCTTGGCTGAGTGTTGAACCAGCTCAAAAGTTAGTTAGTTCCTTGCAAAATGCAGAGTTAGTTAAGGTGGAAAAAGCAGGACATTATCCTCAAGAACATTGGTCAGAAAAAGTTGGTGAGGCCTTGATCACTTTTCTGCGCCGAAAAGAGGTAAACTAATTTTTTAGACCTCACTTTCGGTGCTGGGTAAGCGAGGCAAAGCCAAAGCATCTGCGTTTCCAAGCAGAGCCTGGAAACGAGCACAAGCAAACCCTTACCAGCCCAGTGCTCGCTCAAAACGAGCAATTCTTCAATCAAAAATCAAAAATCAAAAATCCCTATGACTCGTCCCCGTTCATTTTTTGCCTTGATGATGTCATTTCTGATGGCATTTCTAGTCAGTTGCAGCAGTGTGGAAGCAAAAGCTCCAACCACTTACACAGCAGCGCAGATTCAGCAAATTCAGCGCTATGTTCCTACTATTACAGAATTGCGATCGCGCATGGATAAGCTGGGAACCCTAATTCAAAAACAAAATTGGGTTGATACCAGAACTTACATTCACGGGCCTCTCGGCGACTTGCGGGGCACCATGAAAAGCGTCTCTGCAAGTCTGTTACCTCAAGCTCAAAAAGAAGCTGTTGATTTAACCAAGAGTTTGTTTTCCGATTTGGTTAACATTGATCTTGCTGCTAAGGATCTTGACTATGCAAAAGTCACCAGCAGCTATCAAAAAGCAGTGGATGATTTTGATGCTTTCTTGCAGCTAATTCCCAAAGCTTAATAACTTTTGGGCTTGGGTAGGGTGCGCACTGCGCACCGAGAGATAATGTGCGCAGTGCGCACCCTACGAAAATCTAGTGGTAGGGTGCGCACTGTATACCGAAAAGATAATGTGCGCAGTGCGCACTACGAAAAACTTCTATAAAATCTCAAATCTCAAATCCCAAATCTCAAATTGATTAATGGTTCGTATTGCAATTATTGGATGTGGTATTGTTGGGGCGTCGATCGCCTTTGAACTCAGCCGATTTCCCGGACTGAAAGTTACTGTTTTCGACAAACAGCCGCCGGCGCAAGCTTCGACTGGTGCCTCCCTCGGCGTTTTGATGGGAGTGATCAGTCACAAAACTAAGGGCAGAAATTGGCAGTTAAGGGAAACCAGCCTTCAACGTTATGAAACTTTAATTCCTGAATTGGCAGCAATGACGGGGCGGAAAATTCCTTTTAACAAACAGGGAATTTTGATGCTTTGTTCGGAGGGAGAGGATTTAAGTAAGTGGGAAAAGTTGGTAGCTACTCGCCAGTCTCAAGGTTGGGAGTTGGAAATTTGGGATGTGGATCTTGTGCGCGATCGCAATCCTCATCTCGCTCTAAATCCTAACATTATTGCTGCTATTTATTCGCCTCAAGATCGACAAGTCGATCCAACAGTCCTAACTTTAGCTTTGGTTGATGCTGCTAAGATAAATGGGGTTAATTTTGAGTTTGGGGTGGAAGTTGCAGGCCTTGCTGAGTTGCATTCTCAGGTGTGTCAGATTCAAACAACTTTAGGAAACTTAGAATTCGATCGGCTAATTATCGCGGCTGGTTTGGGATCTTCGGCTTTGACGGCATCGTTAAATCAATTGGTTGATATTCGCCCGGTGTTGGGACAAGCGCTACATTTGCGATCGCCAAATCCTTTGGGAAACCCTGATTTTGCGCCAGTCATTACTTGCGATGATGTCCATATTGTGCCTTTGGGAAATCAGGAATATTGGGTGGGGGCGACGGTTGAGTTTCCGGTAAATGGCGGGGAAATTCAGGCGAATGCTGAGATGTTGGAGCAAGTGATGGCTAGGGCGATCGTACTTTGTCCAGCCTTAGCAGCAGCTACAATTATTAGGAAATGGTCGGGGTTACGCCCGCGCCCCGAAGGACGACCGGCTCCAATTATCGATCGACTTTCCGGTAACAGCAACATTCTCATCGCCAGCGGCCACTATCGTAACGGTGTGTTGCTCGCTCCCGCAACAGCTCGAACAATTCGAGAAATGATTGTGCAATAATTAAGAAATGTTAATATCAGAAAAATTGCCATCAATCTCTTACATTAATCTATGCGGCAAATCCCCAAGAATGAGTTTCAGTTCCGGTTCATCAACCCGCTTAATTGCTTTGGGAATACTTACCCACTGCCGCTTTCTCTTATAAGCTTCAGGCCAATTTTCCCGAACAGTTTGTACTAGCAGTAAAAATACATCTACCCGCCAAGTACAGCCAGACTTATAGTATTTGTAAGTTCCCATTAAATCGGGAAACACTTGACCCAACAAACCTGCTTCTTCCCAAGCTTCCTTGGCTGCGGAATCTTGAGAAGTCATGTCAGGTTCAATTAAACCTTTGGGAATTACCCAACGCTTACCTCCCGAAGAAGTAATTAGCATTACTTCAATTTTTTCGTCCATAATGCGGTAGGGAATTACCCCCGATTGTTCCACCAATACAATTGTTCTGGTACTCATAATTTATGAAATATATTGTGGTGCAAAAACTGCTTCAACTTGATTGACAGTTGAAGACTCAAAACAAAAATTGCACCCTGATTTTATATAACTTACGCACGCGAGGTCAAAAACCCGGTTTCTGCGTCAA
>DMYK01000136.1:405-1787 GCA_003483675.1 Microcoleaceae cyanobacterium UBA11344 | reverse complement strand
AATCCAGGATTTTTCGGAGAAACTGGGTTTTTGAGGTTTGTCTACTTTACCTAATTTTTTTTCGACTTAGCCTCCAAATTTTCCAAACGACTCTTCAAATCTTGATTATCCTTTTTCACCTCGTCTAATTCCTCGCGCAACTGCTTCACCGCTGCATCAGAACCAGCATTTTTCTGCACTCTTTGCACAGCTTCATCAGCCATGCGACGAACGCGGCCATCAGGAGTTTGGTCAGCTAAAGAACGCAAAATCCGAATAGCTTTGCTAGTTTCCATTTGTCCTAATGCTGTAACTACAGATACTTGAGTCAAGAAAAAAGTCTCTCTAGACAATTCTGTCAATCTCTGCAAAATCCGTTCTAAATTGATATTAGTTTGACCGGTTGAAATTGTACCCAAAGCACGAATTGTAGCCAAGCGCAAAGCTTGCGGAGTAGCCGCAGCGGTATATTTCAAAATCAGATTCAGCGCATCTTCAGAAGTTTTCATTTGCGCTAAACCTGCGATCGCCCCCGATCGCACTACCTCATTCCACCCCTGACGCTCTTTCAGCACCAATTTTAACTCTTTCAGTACCTGTTCATCCGTCGGTTTTTGATCGAGATTAGCCCCTGCAATTCCCCCGATCGCAGTCGCTGCGGCAGCTTCTACATAATAGCTAGCGTCGCCCTTTTCGACGATCGACTTCAGCGCCTTATAAGTTTCATGAGTTTTGATTTTACCCAAAGCCCCCACCACAGCACGGCGAACGCGAGCATCTTTATCTTTCAAACCAGTTACTAAACCTTCAAAAGCTTGGTCGAGTTTAATCTCAACTAACTCGCTGGCGACTTCGGCGCGCACTCCCCAAAATGGATCTTTCTTGAGAACTTCTGACAGGGTTTTCACCGCTTCCAATCCTCCCTTTTTCGCCAAAGCTTGGGCGGCGTAAATCCGGGAAACCGGGTCAGGATCGAATTGCAACTGAGCTTTTAGTTCGGCAACTGCATACTCTAAAACAACAGTTTTTAAGTATTTATTCCCCACATCAAAACTGATAAATGCCGGCTTCTCTTCTAGGGGGAAATAGAAACTTTGCTCCCGTTCGTAGACTCGCACAGTGAAAGTTTTTAGGTTCGGGGTTGAGGATGCAGAACTATCATCACTGTCGTCTTTTTTCGGTTTGTAACCGAAGCCGATCGGGATTTTTAGATCGAATACATCCTTACTGTTGCCGCCATTTTTGCTGTCTTTTACCTGAGTTTGAGTGACAGTAACTTTCGCTAATTTGTTATCTCCATCCCAAGCATAAGCAACTTTGTAATCTGGATGACCGCCGCGATAAACGTACTGGTCAAACAAAAACATCAGATTGCGGCCCGTAGCTTTTTCTATGGCCCGGAG
>DMYK01000136.1:0-340 GCA_003483675.1 Microcoleaceae cyanobacterium UBA11344 | reverse complement strand
ATCATGTGGTAAACGCAAGCGCCTTTTTCGTACAAATGGCGATCGTACAATTCGATCGCTTCGCGGTAAACGTGAGTTACCATGGGGCGGCGGTAGCGAGAACTGTCTTCGGCTAAATAATTGCGCGCCTCATTTAACATATAGTAAGCCGCATCTTCTTTGCCGTATTCTTTATCTGTCCACAGCACCTCGCAATAGGAAGCCATGCCTTCTTTTATCCAAGCATGAGACCAGTGTTTAATTACTACTAAATCACCAAACCACTGGTGAGCTAATTCGTGAGCAACTAAGCTTTCAGTACCTCGATTGTCGAGGGTAGCGCGTTCGTCTAACAAGCACC
>DMYK01000029.1:252-5052 GCA_003483675.1 Microcoleaceae cyanobacterium UBA11344 | reverse complement strand
TGTGCAACGACCCATTAAATTGGTATCAATAGCTAAAGTCCTGACGAAGGAAGGATCAGTTGCACTGAAGGAACGGTACGAAAACATCTAGAGAATCTTTACAAAAAACTATACAAACTCGAACGGGTGCGGTGATGGTTTCCCAGAGAAAAGTTGGGGCTACTCAAAGGAGAATTTGCGGCGCACGCTCGCGTAGTCGAAGTGTTGCAATTTCGTCATAATCCTATACGCAGATCATCGTATTGTTTCCTAGATTTATTTGGAGGAGTATTAGATAAAACGCTGTTAACCAGCGTCTTTATAAATCCGACATTCAGGAATTCCTTGCATAAATTGAAGGAGAAAAACCTATGTTTCATAACGAGTCTAGCCTTGGTCATCGAGCCAACCGAAATCGTGTTGATGCCTTCATCTCTGGTGTAGCCGCTGAGCCAGTCGCGGTTGCTTCGGCCCAGAGTCAGGCGTTTCTGGCGCAGCGATCGGGAGCTTCCTTAGTGGTGAACACCATGACCGGAAATCCTGCTTATTTAGAAGGAAAATTGTCCATGACAATGACAGGCACTGCCGCTGACGCCAGCCGTTCCTTCCTGATGGAAAACCCTGGTATTTTAGGACTGAGCGCAGAAGATACTGAAGAACTGACTGATGTTGATTCCTTTGAGTGGGGCGGGCTGAAATTCATTCGTCGCCAGCAAACTCACCAGGGATTACCCGTCTTTGGTGCCAGCGTTTTGGTAGGTGTAGATGACAAAAATCAAGTTCGGATAGTGACGAGTGGTCTGCGATCGCAAATTTCTGTCAAACCGGGCGAGACAGCTATCTCCCTAAAAGAAGCTCGCCAGATTGCCCGAAAAGATCTCGGTGAAGCGGTTGAGTTGAGGGGTGGCATTACCCATAAAACCGTCCTCTATCCGACCCAAAAGGGTCATGTGCGAGTCTATCACTTAACTGTTCCAGCAGAAACCCCCCTCGGTGACTGGGAATACTTTATTGATGTCCAGAATGGAGAAATTGTAGACAGCTACAACTCGATGAAATTTCACTCATTTTACTTTGCTCCTCGGGCGCGAGTTTACTCTGAAAATCCAGAGGAAACGCCCCTAAAAACTGTGATGCTGCGCGATGTCAAATCTCCTTACAACAAGTTAGATGGCCAGTATTGTAAGGTGATTAATGAGGATGCGCCCGGCGCAGTGGCAAGCAGCAATTACCGATTTGACTTTCCTCCTGAAGATACGCATTTTGATGAATGCCAAGTCTACTATGCTGTGGAGAAAGTCTATCAATACTTCTTGGATCTGGGATTCCGAGGGTTTACAGTCAATAACCCCTATGGCAAAGTTAACGCGGGACAATTAGCTGCTAACGTCCATACCAGAACCAACTACGATAATGCGTATTACTCTCCGGGTACGGGGCAGATCTACTTCGGAGATGGCAGTTATCCCCGCAATCCCGGTGGACTTCGCGACCTAGCCAAGGAAGTTGATATAGTTGCTCACGAGTTCACTCATGCCGTAATTGATGAATATCACCCTGGTATGTTTGGAAGTGAAGGGCTGGCACTGCACGAAGGTTACGCTGATTATTTCGCTTGCTCTTTATTGAATGATCCTGATTTAGGGGAGTATGTTGTACCTGCTCCTGAAAAAGCGGGGATGATTCGCAACTGCGATAATGATTTGAAATATTCCGAAACTTCAACAGAGCCCCATGACCGTGGTCAAGTTTGGGCAGGAGCCTGCTGGCACTTGAGAAAAAAACTCGGACAAGAAGTGGCAGACTTCCTGATCTTTGGGAGTATGTTTCTTCTAGGAACAACTTCACCGACCTTCAAGTATGCCAAGGATATGCTGCTCTTGGTTGACCAATACTGGTGTGGTGGAGAATACAAAGCAACGATCAAGCGGATCTTTGAAACTGAACGAGGCATCCCTGTCTAGTAGTTTGCTTTGTCTATGTCAACTAGAAGAATAGTCTAATTAGGACTGGGGGTATGGTGAAACCATGCCCCAGAGATAGGTTTTTTGCTATGGAGAAGCCTTTTTACCAAAAACTCATTCCAGTCACCATTCTGGTATCACTTCTAGCGTTTATGACTGCTATGACGATGAGTACACCTCGTAACAATCCTTTCCTCATGCAAGATAGTCACCCGATCGCAGAGTTAGAATTCCGAGATGGACAGATGGGCTTTGTGGGGATTTCTGGCATAACTTGGACAATTCTCCCTAATGGGACTTGTCAGGCTAGTCGTTTTATCAACGATACGGTGTCATCTCCTCATCAAAGATGCCAATTAGAGCGACAGGATTTAGTAATGCTTGCCAACATTTTGTCCGATCGGAATTTTGCCGACCTACCCTCTGAGCTCCCATCTGAACCTACCCTCAACCCCCACCGGCTCACTATTCGCCTGGGGGAGAAATCATCAACATTGCTATTGCAAACAGGTCAAAGTATTGAGAATGTTCTGACAACACTGCATAATCAACCCGAAACTCCTCGCTCGAGATTCCTAACTATTGCACAGGCGATCGATCGACTTGTACGGCAGCATTGTGGGGATAATTAGTCTGCTGCTAAGTAAGTGCGATCGCCATCTTCTAGCAAGATGGGTTGAGGGCACGAAACCCATCATCCCAAACTGATCGCCACAACAAAAAATCTGGGTTTCACAGAGGTTTAACTCAGTCCACACAAGATCGGGCGATCGCATTCGTCCAGTCCATTCTTGACAGAGTGCGATCGCCGATCTCCCCACATTAACCAAAAAAACATAACTTCAGAAGACCGAGCAAAACTATTCACCAATCTTGAGATAAATCCTATGACATTTACCGATCAGAATCTAACCAAGAAGCGCCCAGATAGTCTAAAAGACTTTTCTTTACCCCGACGTGAGAGTTACTTTCCCTCCTCTCCCGATTGGAGAAATGAAGTCCTCTATTTTCTCTTACCCGATCGCTTTAGTGATGGTAAAGAAGATACACGCCCTCTTCTTAACCGACAACAACTGAATCAGGCACGCCCTAATCTGCCAAATGGTCAGTCTTGGGGATTTGACAAATGGGCAAAGTCGGGAGGCGATCGCTGGCAGGGAGGAACGATCAAAGGATTAGAGTCAAAGCTGGATTATCTGAACCAACTAGGCGTGACGACGATCTGGGTAGGGCCAATCTTTCAGCAACGGGGGCACTTGGATAGCTATCACGGTTACGGCATTCAAGATTTTCTGGACGTTGATCCTCACTTTGGGACTCGCCAAGATTTGGTCAGCCTGGTCAATAAAGCCCACAAAAAGGGTCTACGCATTATCCTTGATATCATTTTTAACCATTCAGGATGTAACTGGTTCTATGCTCCTGGTACTCCTGGGGGGGAATCGGAACCACCCTATAAACCTGATTGGTATCAGTTTGGCTCGTGGGTAGGCGATCGCGGACAACCCATCGCGGGGCCACCTAAAACGGATGCGGAAGGAGTCTGGCCGATCGAACTCCAGGAACCAGATTGCTATACTCGTGCCGGAAAGGGCGATTTAGGACGAGGGGATCTCGACGATCCCTATGCCGAATTCCGGCGATCGGATTTCATTTCGCTACGTGATTTCCAGTTGGACTATCCCCACCTTCTAGATAACTTAGCCCGGTGTTATAAATACTGGATTGCGCTGACGGACTGCGATGGCTTTCGGATTGATACGCTCAAGCACGTGAGCTATGATCAAGCCCGAAATTTCTGCGGGGCGATTAAGGAGTTTGCGGCTAATCTGGGTAAGAGTGACTTCTTTTTGGTAGGAGAAATAGCGGGCGGAGACTGTAACCAAAAGCGCTATCTAGATGTACTGGAGCAAAACTTAAATGCTGCGCTAGATATCGGCGAGATGCGGGGAAATCTTAACCAGGTTGCTAAAGGGCTGATTGATCCAAGAGTCTTCTTTAACGGGTTTGCCTGGAATGCCGTGATGGGAGGGCACCGGAATATCGGGCGGCGTCATGTTTCAGTTTTGGACGATCACGATCATGTTTTTGGTGAAAAAATCCGCTTTTCCAGTGAAGCCGCATCGGAGCATCAGATAATTGCTGGAGTGGCATTGCAACTGTTCACGTTGGGGATTCCTTGCATTTACGCGGGAACTGAGCAGGCCTTGGCGGGGCCTGAACCCTCTGAACGGAAGTGGTTGTCCGACTGGAAAAAATCCGATCGCTATTTGCGGGAAGCAATGTTTGGCCCAGAGCATCCCCGGCAATCTGGAGTGGCGGGACTGAAAGAGCTCGATCCAAACTTACCTGGCTTTGGGCCGTTTGGGACAGCCGGTGCTCACTGTTTTGATCCGAATCACCCAGCATATCTTCGGATTGCGGCAATGGCGGCAATCCGTAAGCAGTTCCCAGTGCTGCGGTTAGGACGGCAGTATTTGCGAGCGATCGCGATTCCTTTCTTGAACTTGCCCTTTGGCGATCACGGACGGGGTGGAGAAATTATTGGTTGGTCACGGATTTTAGATGATGAAGAAGCACTGTGTGTTCTCAATAGTCATGGAACAGGCGATCGGGGAGCGAGAGTTCTGGTGGATGCCAATCTCAACCCAGTTGGAAGTTCAATGACGGTGATTCTGAATACGGCTGATGCGGCGACTCCGGGTTATGCGGGTCCTCATCCGGTGGGATCAAAGGTGTTAGTGCAGGGACAAGATGGGATTGCTTATGTCGAGATTCAACCGATTCCAGCATCCGAGTTTTTGATTCTGACAAATCATCCCTAAAGTTAAGTTGAGGTAGTGCGATCGCAGCGATC
>DMYK01000029.1:0-235 GCA_003483675.1 Microcoleaceae cyanobacterium UBA11344 | reverse complement strand
GCGATCGGTCAAATATCAGAATTTTAGGGTGCATTTACAACCTTTATCCGCGATCGCGAGAAATCCCGCCAGGTATGGGAGGCGCGATCATAGATTATTGGCATCAACTAAAGGTTAACAAAGCTCTATCTATGACACTGTATTCCAAAAGCTCTACCTTCCCAAATAGTGTAGCCACTCATATATCTCTGATCCCAAGTATGTCTGAGTAGCAACCAAGGTTGATTATTTAATT
>DMYK01000315.1 GCA_003483675.1 Microcoleaceae cyanobacterium UBA11344 | reverse complement strand
ACCTGATGTCTATGCAAACGCTCTGCGTCGCCTAGATAATGATGGCGATTTAGATATTCCCTGGCAAAATCTGCGGGAACCCAATCAGGGAGTTGAGTGGTTTGATTCAAATAGCCAACGGGTTGGTCATGCAGGAACGCTTTTGCCAGATGTACCGCCACGTCCTGGTTATCAAATGTTACATCAGGGACGGATTCGTACAGTTACGATCGCCGCCTATAGTTCTAACACTGGACAGCAACATCTGGAAGGTTACATTCGCACCAGCGAAGAAACGACTGAGGTAGAAGATACACTTAACCAGCTTCGATGGGGATTGGGGTTAGGTGGAATTGTCGTCTTATGTTTGACGGGAATTGGTGGTGTGTGGCTGACTCGGCAATCGTTAAAGCCTATTGAACAGAGTTTTGACCAACTCAAACAGTTCACAGCCGATGCCTCCCATGAGTTGCGGAGTCCCTTGACAGCGATTAAAACATCGGTTGAAGTGCTTCAGGCGTATCCAGAGCGGATTCATCCCAAGGATGTGAAGAAGATTGCGGCGATCGCCTCGGCGGCTACCCAAATGACCCATCTTGTGGAAGATTTGTTGCTGTTAGCGCGAATGGATACAGCAACCTATCCAACACCCGATTGGACTGTGGTTCAGTTGAGCGACATCCTGCAAGAGTTGCTGCTACTGTTGGAGTTGCAGGCACTTGAAAAGCAAATTGCTCTCAAAGTCGATCTGATGCCCAGTGTATGTGTTTTGGGAAATACCCAACAGTTGACTCGCTTGTTTGGCAATCTACTGGAGAATGGGTTGCAATACACACCAGATGGAGGAAGAGTAACACTGTCCATGAAGCAGATTGAACGTGCTGTCATTGTTTCAGTCGAAGACACGGGAATTGGCATTGATCCCGAACATTTAGCGCTGGTGTTCGATCGCTTCTGGCGAGCCGATCGAGCTCGCTCTCGGCGAGAGAAGGGAAGTGGATTAGGATTGGCGATCGCCAAAGCTATTGCTCAGCGTCATCACGGAAATATTACTGTCCGCAGTCAACCAGGGGTGGGAAGTTGCTTCCAGGTGTGCTTACCACAGGTTCAGTAAAACCCATGATAGTCAAGATCTACCCTCGTTTCTTTACATTCTTACCTTAGTCTTTATAGTAGTCGGCTGACAGCAAGGCAGAGGTGAATGGCTAGATGCCGTACCACCAAGGGCTCACTGCCGTAAGCAACAGCTTGACTGTGTTTTCTGAAAGGTAGCTTTCAGGCTTTTGAGGGGAATGGCTGCAAATGTTTTCTTTAGCCATCTTTTTAGGGCTAATCTTGGTGCTAATTCATCAATTTTAATGGCTGCCCCAATTGGGTTTATTTTCACTAGGATTTCAGTAGGATTTCAGGAGGATTTCAGTAGGATTTCAAAGAGGATGTCAAAGAGAAAAAGTCATTAACTTAATACTTATTATCCAGGGGATGGCTGGCCCGATGTTATCTTCTGTTAGCCCTTCGACTCCGCTCAGGCTCCAAAAAACCAGTTAGGTAATATCCTACTCGTCCGGCTGCAAATCGCTTTTGGGGCAACTTAATTGGGGCAAGCTTGTATACCTTGAGGCGACCAGCCCATTGATAGTTAGTCGCAAGAAACCCTGTTTCCAAATTCCCCATTACCCATTCCCAAAAAGCGTAGTCTAGAAAGGTGCGAAGTATAATTTATAATGTATAATTTATTTAAACAGCAGTACAGTCAAAAAACTAGATAGTAAAATAAAAACATCTGGGACTGAAGACAGTTCACGGAAATTAGATGTGCTATTTCCATCATCTAAAATCGTAACAGCCTAGCTGATTTGTTCCTATAGGAAATGGATTGCATGAACATTGGATCGACACTAAAAGACAAATCTGTTCGCACGCTGCCACTACAACCCTCATCTCCAATTTCAAGAGAAAATCAAAATCAACAACTTGTAAAAGAGTGTTGTGAATGGTTAAGATTTCATCGAATTTGGGGAAAACTTAGCGATCAAGCATTACAGGCGCTCACCCAATGCTTTCAACTCTTGAAGTTGTCAGCGGGGACTGAGATTTACTGCGAAGAACAAAAGCCTGTAGGTATCTATCTTGTCAAGTGGGGTTCAGTGGAGATTTACCGCCTTTCCATAATTGGTAAATCTCATATTCAATATCGCAGTGCTGGAGAATTATTTGGCTACATCCCATTGATGGGTGAGTCCGTAAATGCCACTTATCAAGCCAACGCGATCGCGCTGAGTAAGAGCGAGATGTGGTTTATATCGCGGTCAGATTTTCTGCAATTACTCGCCACATATCCAGAAATTCATGGGACGATAAATTACTTCTTTTCCCAGGATTTAACAGCTTTCGCCGAACGCAAAATCAAAGAACAGTTAAGAAATGCCCAATTGCAATCCTATCTGCATCCCATACCCCAAGGAGAAAAAATTCTCGGCAGTAGCAAAGCCATCCAAAAATTGAGACAACAAATAGAAAATGCTGCCCACAATTTAAAACCAGTTGTTTTCCAAGCTGCACCAGGCACTGGGAAAACCTTCCTCGCGGGTCTGATCCATGTCAATTCTGGCTTGGCCAACCATCTCTTTGCAGAAATTGATTGCGCCACACTGTCGCCAACCGACACAGGGGAGTTAAACACAGATCCCCTCTTTGGCAGAAACGGCGAACATCTGGGAGTGCTGGAACTTCTCGAACGGGGTACGCTGCTGATTAGTAATGTGCAAGTTTTGAACAATGCCGATCGCGATCGACTGATTCATTACCTAAAAACACGACTTGTGATTCCGAACCCATCACACAATAATGGGACAGAAAAAGCCACTACAAATCCGCCCACTCCCGTCCATTCTTGAGTGAGACTGATTTTCGCCTCACCCAATAAACTCAACCTGCCGGGAATCGAATTCAACGAAATCAAGCTGTTGGGCCTGTCGCAGCGCCAAGCAGATATCCCCGAATTTGCCGACTATTTTCTGGAAAAATTTTCCCGCGAACAATGCCGGCCTTTATTACAAATAGATCAGGCCAATTTGCGGCGTTTAATTAGCTACAAATATCCGGGGAATCTGACAGAATTAGGCGCGATTCTAAAGCGGGCAATAATTATGACACCCTCTGAAGAATCAACTATTCCCGAAAAGTTGCTTTGGTCCGTACAATCAGACAGCAATACATTTCGCATTGACTTACTAAATCAGTTCCGTAGGCTGCGGCAACTCCTGCTCAGTCGTTGGTATCCAGAAGCCCTTTGGGTAGTGATGATGATAATTTTTGTACCCGTCACGATCGCGGGCTTCATCAGTCCCCAGACGCGGACAAGCAACATCCTCCTCAACCTATTTTGGGCATGGTGGTGGCCCGCGTCTCTATTCCTGTTTACCTTTGTGGGTCGCCTTTGGTGTGCAGTCTGCCCATTTATGATTGCTGGGGAATGGATACGCACACTTTCCCTGTGGATTTACCCCCGAAAATTGCTGCCCCCTCCGACAAAATGGATGAATCGCTGGGGTGCATGGGTAGTGTTTGCCGGGTTCCTAGCAATTTACCTCTGGGAAAAGCTTTGGGATTTACCCCATACCGCCTATCTTTCGGCATGGTTGCTAATCATCATTACCGCTGGGGCGGTGATTTGTAGCTTAATTTATGAGCGTCGCCTCTGGTGTCGCTATCTCTGTCCCATTGGGGGCATGAATGGTATGTTTGCCAAACTGGCAATAGTGGAAGTGCGATCTACTCAACAGTTGTGTGGAAGTCAGTGCAGCACCTTCGGTTGTTTCAAAGGTAGTACCGCCTCCCCGGTTAATTTTGCCGAGGCCCTACCCTCTGAAGGTCAGCAAACAGGCGCTTGTCCTCTGTATTCTCGTCCCTCCCAATTGGAAGACAACCGGGATTGTATATTATGTATGACTTGTCTCAAAACTGTCCTAACCGTTCAGTACAAGTCAACCTGCGATTTCCCGCAGCAGATTTACTTGAGCAGCATAAGGGATTTTGGGCAGAGGTGATGCTGTTGCTGTTGTTGTTAGGTGGGGTGTGTATGCACCACTCCGATAAAATCTTGAGCCTTGTTGGTTTGGGAGATTTGCCGATCGATTCTGATCCTTCGCAATGCTCAGGACTTAATGATTTCTGTGCCGATAGTTATTTTGCTGTTGAGTATTCCGGCAGTTTTGACTTATTCAACTCATGCGATCGCCCGGATTTTAGATCCTAGTTTGCCTAATTACCTGACAATTATTTACGCCTATCTCCCCTTCACCCTCGCCACCAATCTTGCCCGTCCTGAGCTATGCGTTGGATCTCCATCTGCGATCGCCGAAGCCGGTCAAATTCTCCCAGTGTTAGCCCGGTCTTTGGGCTATAGTGGGGCTAGTTTACCTACGCTTACTTGGAGTCCTGATGTTGCTGCTTTTATCCAAGGTGCGATTCTGCTCTCTAGCCTCGTTTTCACTCCTGATCCAACGCATAGCTCAGGACTGCGACGAATCACGCGCCGTCCTTCCTTGAGAAATATTCCCCACTTGCTTTTACTGCTCGGATTCACGGTTTTGTGTTTCTCAGCGAGTGGTTTGAGAACGGCTGAAACAACAAGCCAGTCAACTCTGTTACTAGCACCATTTATCTGCTATGAATCTCCAGCGTTTATCAAAATCGCTCTTTGCTGTCATCCTAGCCAGTTGCCTCTGTTTAGGAGGATTCCCCGTCCGGGCCGGGGCGGGTGAAACAGTCCTGGATGTTTACTTCTTCCATAGTGAAACCTGTCCTCACTGTGCTCGCCAACGACCGTTGATGGAAAGCATTGAGCGGTATAACAATGATATAGATGTGCATTTTGTTGAGGTTTACCAAGACCCCAAAACTTGGCAGACATTTAGAGAACGTTATAACATCAACTCAGGGGCAGTTCCTCGCACCTTTGTGGGAGATAAATCCTTTATTGGCTACAGTGAGGGTGACGGACCGTTGGAGTACAACCCAGCCTACTCAGGGTATATCGGCTACCGCAACCAAATTATTCAGGCGATCGCCGATGCTGTAGGTCATGAGGTATATCTAAAGGAAGCGATCGTTAGCCCAGTGTTTCAATTTCCGTGGTGGGTTCTGGGATTACCGATGCTCTACCTGCTCAGTTTCCTCCCACTCAGACAGTGGTTACAGGAGGTGCAAGCAAAAAGGTATTGGTTTGGAGGATTTACTGCTATTTGCATTCTGAGCCTGTTTCTGATCATCCATTTGACACCAGATGTGGCGATCGAAACCTTCGCACGAGGACTCCCTTTCCCACTCTTCGTTTCTACGATCGCTTTAGCAGATGGATTTAATCCCTGTGCCTTCACGGTTCTAATTATTTTGCTGTCTTTGCTCACCCATACCAAGAGTCGGCGAGACATGGCTCTAGTGGGAGGAACGTTTATCACTACCTCAGCCGTGATGTATTTTCTGTTCATCATGGTGATGATCGGGCTAGGTTCTGTCTTGCTCGAACAGTATGGGAAGCCTTTTATGCTTGTATTGGGGAGCGGAATCGCGCTCGCAGGAATCGTCAACATTAAAGATTATTTCTGGTTCAAACAAGGCATTTCTCTCTCGTTATCTGAATCACAACAACGCACGATTAGCCAGAAAGCCGGACAAATTGTTCGCTCTCTAAGAGAGCCAGCAGCAGGTCCAATGCGTTTTTTAACCGCCTTGAGCGGAACGATTGTACTGGCAATCTTTGTCAACATTATCGAATTAGGCTGCACTGCCATTTTGCCAGCAATCTATATGACCGCCTTAGTTAACTACTGTGCCACAAATTCAGGCGGTGCCACTGTGCAGTGCCACTCTGCTTGGACAGCGCTCTATGCAGTGATTTATGTGATCCCCTTGGTTCTGATCTTGACTAATTTTATCTATTCATTTGAGTCATCTCGTTTTACTGAAACTCAGGGTAGAAGACTCAAACTTGTGGGAGGTCTGTTCATGCTATTTTTTGGACTGGTGATGATATTCCGACCGGGATTGCTGATAGTTGGCTAAGGCTAAGGCGGAATCTTGTCAACACTTATATTTACTGGATTAACAAATCGCGATATGTCAATTTACACCAACATTACCGAAGTCATTGGTAATACTCCTCTGTTAAAACTTCAACGATTACCCCGACAGTTTAATTGCGTTGCTGATATTGTCATTAAACTGGAAGGAATGAATCCAGCAAAATCAGTAAAAGACCGAATTGCTGTTAGTATGATCGCCGCCGCAGAAGACGCGGGATTAATTAAACCAGGTATTTCTACGATCGTAGAAGCGACATCTGGTAATACAGGAATTGGGTTAGCAATGGTTTGTGCAGCTAAGGGGTATCAGTTGATTTTGACGATGCCGGAAAACATGAGCCTTGAACGTCAACAAATTATGCAAGCTTATGGTGCAGAAGTGGTGCTAACTCCAGAAGAAAGAAAATATGGCAGGCGCGATCGCGTCTGCCAAAGAATTACTAGCTGATATCCCTAATGCCTTCTCCCTTCAACAGTTTAGTAATCCCGCCAATCCGAAAATTCATTATGAAACTACGGGGCCAGAAATCTGGCGCGATACAGATGGACAAATTGATATATTGGTTGTTGGAGTAGGCACCGGCGGCACTTTGACAGGAGCAGGAGGCTATCTCAAACAGCAAAAACCCGAATTGCAAATTATCGCGGTAGAACCTGCTACCAGTGCCGTTCTTAGCGGTAAATCCCAGAGGATTTCACGACTTGCAAGGAATTGGTGCAGGTTTTGTCCCCGATGTGCTGCGGGTTGATCTGATTGATGAAGTCATCACTGTTACCGATGAGCAAGCTTACGATTTAGCGCGGAGGTTAGCGCGGGAAGAAGGCATCATTAGCGGTATTTCAACGGGGGCGGCTCTCTATGCTGGATTGCAGGTAGGAACGCGATCGCAACACGAGGGACAACTCATGGCGATCGTTCAACCCAGTGCAGGTGAGCGCTATCTCAGTACACCCTTATGGGCTTAACTTTGGTGTAATTGATATTTTCACCGACATAGAACACCGATTCAGTCTGGGGCTGGGCAATCGCATCTAATTTCTGCTTGACAAATTCTCGATCGCGATCGCCCTTGCTCATCCCATGCGCGGGGTGGGAGTGTCAAAGGCTCAAGACTTTTGTTCGCCTACTTATCTCTACCCTTGTTTCTTTACTTTCTTACCTTAGTCTTTATAGTATTCCCCCAACAGCACGGCAGAGGTGTATGGCTAGATGACATACCGATGCGGAATTGCAGTTAACCAAAAGAAGTACCAGCTTAACTATCACGGAGACTGAAGTCATGAAAGTTAGTTCAATGTTTAGCAGAAACGTCATTATGATGTCCGTTGCGGCTTTGGGAGCCATCTCCCTCGCCAGTTGTTCTCCAACGCAGCCACCTGCTGCAAATGTTGACTCAGCAACCCCAGTCGCTAAACAAGAAACACCGACATTGAAGAATCTTCAAGCAGCTTACAACGGCGAGTCCAATGCCCACGTTATGTATTTAGCGTTTGCCAACAAAGCAGATGAAGAGGGCTATAAAGATATTGCCAGCCTCTTCAAAGCCGTAGCTCGCGCTGAAGAAATTCACCGAGACAATCATGCCAAAGTGATCCAAGCAATGGGAGCAACCCCCAAAAACAACATCACAACTCCCGATGTGAAATCCACAGGAGATAATCTGGAAAAGGCGATGGGAGGGAACCTCAGCCAAGCAATCAAAGGAGAATCTTACGAGCGTGACACGATGTATCCCAATTTCATCAAGCAAGCGAAAGCAGAAAGCAACCAAGCTGCTGTGCAGACATTTGACTATGCTCTGGCAGCCGAAACACAGCACGCCCAACTCTACACTGAAATCAAGAACAACTTGAACGACTGGAAACAAGCGTCTCGTCAATTCTATGTCTGTACTGTGTCTGGCGAAACATTTGTGAACTCACCCCCTACCAGTTGTCCTCAAACTAAGACTGGTAAGGATGTGGAACAGGTGATTTGACGGTCATCTTGACTGTGTTTTTTCAAAGGTAGCTTTCAGGATTTTGAGGGGAATGGTGGAACAAGAGCGCGTTTCTTCAATCCCGTACTTCTTGAGAGTTAGTCCTGGACGCACTAATAACCTAAATTATGTCATTCTGAGTAAAGCGAAGAATCTCAAACCTTTGCCACATCGTTACCATGCGTAAGTGATGAGAGTTCCAAATTGTCGTGACTTGATAGTGAATACAAAAATGATGAATCGTCGAGAATTTATTAGCTTAGTTGGGGTGGGAGGTGTTGTTAGTTCTCTCCCGGCAACGCTGACTGCCTGCAATCCAAAAGTAGCAGACAACCCATTAGTTCCATCTAGCAGTGCTGCGAGTTCAGATGGTTTTCAAGTCGTTGGCACCGTTACGGATTTGGACAAAAATGGTCAACTATTGAATGAAAAACTGGCGGTTGGGAAAGTGTTAGTCATTCGAGATATGACAAATGCAGGTCAACTCGTTGCTGTTAACCCAACCTGTAATCATGCCGGGTGTAGCGTAGCGTGGCAGCCGGGGGAAAAAGCTTTTGTCTGCCCTTGTCATGATTCCAAATTTGCCAGCAACGGCAAGGTAATGCAAGGTCCAGCAGATCAGCCTTTAGTGAATTACACTGCCAAAATTACTGGAAATCAGGTGCTAATTAAGGCTGTTTAAGGCTCTTAGCTGACAGGGGAGTCACCCCGTCAGGGGAGAAGGTTTAGCCCTGAATTTTGATGATTATTTCAATATTCAAGGGCTCTACACAAGACAGGAACCGTACATCAATTTTACGGTTCAAGTGAAGGAACATCTCAACAGATTGAGAAACGGCTGATTAAACAGCAGGAACTACTACGAGACGAATTACTACGAGAATCGGAGAGCCGACAATTTGAGACGTATTAGTTTTTCGCTTGACATACCTCACCGTCCTTTCATGAGCAGTGATTCCTTAGATTAATCACCCAGAATATTTCTAACGCCCGGTGGATTTCAACCATCGCCTCAATATGAATCACAAGTTTCGCAAACCCGGTTATCATCCGCTCAGGAAGCTTAAAATCATCTTGTCAGGTATCTATTTTGCAGTAGTGTCTGATTTCAGCGTTGCCTATAAGGTGATTTTGTCTGTGCCGGTGTTGGGCATTTCTTTTATGTTTCAGCAATGGGATATTTAGATCGAAATCTCGCTATGAATCCCATCCCATGCGCTGGTTGGGAGTGTCAATTATAGTCCTGGACGCATTGTCACTGCGTTGCCAAGGTTTGAGATGCTTCGCTCCCCTCAGAATGACATAATTATGTTATTAGTGCGTCCAGGACTAAATTAAAAACTGTCTCACTAAATTTGCCAAACGTTCAGCACTGTCTGTCACTGCTAATTGAGAAGCAGCTTCAGACATTTTTTTCAAATATTCAGCGTCGCTCAATAAATGCAAAACTTTACTTTGTAACAGCTCTGAAGTCAATTCACTTTGACGACATAAAAAAGCTGCTCCAGATGTGGCAAATACTTCGGCATTAAAACTTTGGTGGTCGTCAGCGGCGTAAGGAAAAGGAATTAAAATAGAAGGTATTCCCGTGACTGCTAATTCTGTCAGAGCACTGGCGCCCGATCGACTAATTGCTAAATTTGCCCGCTGCAATAAACCCGCCATATTATCATAAAATGGCATGGATATATATTGCGTGTGTTTCAAACTTTCAGCATCCGGGTCATTATTTCCGGTGAGATGAACCACCCAAGCGCCCGCATCAAACCAAGCGGGTGCACACTGCCGCACTAACTGATTGACTGCGACAGCACCTTGAGAGCCGCCCATGACTAAAATTACGGGTACGTTGTCAGGAATTGGTAAGTTTAGAGGTTCGCGAGTCAGGAATTGCGATCGCACCGGCGTACCTGTAACCACGGTTTTGGCGCGGGGTAAATACTGAGCCGTCGCCTCAAATCCGATCGCAACTGCACTGCAAAAAGGACTAAACCAACGAGTCACCTTACCCGGAAAAACATTAGATTCGTGGAGAATCATCGGCAAACCCAAAGAGCGAGCCGCCAGAATTGCGGGTGCTGCGATGTAACCGCCGGTAGTAAATACTCCCTGAAAATTTCCCCGTTTGAGCAATCGGCGCACCTGAAGAATGGAGCTGGCGAGTCCGCCCAAAATTCGCACAGTACCGAGTCCAAATCGCTGCTGAAAGCCTTCAACGGCGATCGTGTGGAGGGGATAAAGGGAGGCAACTAACTGAGTCTCCATGCGGTCTGGAACACCCAGCCATTCGATGTGACAGTCGTGCAATTGCTGTGCGGTGGCGATCGCCGGAAATAGATGTCCACCAGTGCCACTAGCTGCAACCAACAACCTCCGGGGGGCTTTTGTCAAGGTATTTGTCTCTTTTACAAGTTCCACAGGTCGAGGGATTTTAGATTAGAGGTTTTCGATTATTATGCTTATTGTTACGGCAGTTTCAGTCAATTTTAAAATTAGCCCTTTAAAATTAGATGATGCCGTATTCCGAATCAGTTGTCAGTCTTAGTTGCAGGCGAACCATTGTCCGCGCCGCGACCCCTGACAAATAACCAAAGTATCATCTAATGCGTAATTTTTTGAATTTAGTGCCAAGTGTATCTCAGTATTTGACCAGCCATCGGGACAAAAAAGCCGATCGGGCGATCGCAAATGCCAGTATCCGCCTGCCGGCTCCCCTGATCCCAACGGCTGCGTTTACCCTGAGCGAAGTGGAAGGGCTCAGGATAAACGCAGTCGTTGGGTCGATCGCTCATTTTTTGATATGTTTAACAGTTGTCAGTGGTAGCATACTGCATCCGACTGCCGTGAGAGCTCAAGGAGTGCGATCGGCAAATCCGCAAGTGCAAGCTCAAACGGGAGCAACGGCACCAGCCCAATTGACAAAACTGCTAACCGAAATTGACGCAGCAGCAAATCGCCGCGATGTCAAAGCAGTTATGGCATTTTACGGTCAAAATTTCACACATTCTGACGGATTGAACAGTCAGAATATGGAAAAAGCACTAACTCAACTTTGGCAGCGCTATCCCAGTTTAAATTACCGCACAGAGATCAAATCTTGGAAAGCCGAAGGCAGCGCGATCGTTGCTGAAACCGTAACTAGAATCGCCGGCACTCACAAAAAAGACGGCAGAGAATTAACTCTCAAAGCTACTATTCGTTCTCAGCAGCGCTTTGAAGGTCAAAAAATAGTCAAACAAGAGATTTTAGCCGAACAAACTCAGCTTACTTCGGGCAAAAATCCTCCCACGATTCAAGTAAATTTGCCAGAGCAAGTTAAAGTGGGTGAAGACTATTATTTTGATGCAATTGTTCGAGAGCCGATCGGCGATGACATTTTAATAGGAACTGCTTTGGAAGAACCAGTCACGGCACAAACACTTTTTAAGTCCTCAGAAGTCGATCTAGAGTTGTTGAATTCAGGGGGAATTTTTAAAATAGGTAAAGCTCCAGCTACGCCGGAAAATCGCTGGATTTCAGCAGTGTTGATGCGACAAGGTGGCATCACGACGGTGACAGTGCGCCTGCGGGTTGTCAAGTAATAAAATAGGTGTTATTGGTTATTTTAGTAATTTCTGTAGTGGCGGGTTCACTAAAATCTATAATACAAATGAGAGAATCGGTAAACCTGCCCCTACAAGAATTATGGTTAATTGACCAAACTTGATTTTATACCAACTAAAAACCAACTGTTTCCCTCTTCCTTCCTCTCTCTGCGCCCTCTGCGCCCTCTGCGGTTAATACATCTTCCTTCTTATTAAAAATGATTTCTCTCCAAAATCAAATTGTTTTCATTACAGGTGCGAGTAGCGGTATCGGAGCAGCCTGTGCCAAGATATTCGCTAGGGGCGGCGCTCAACTAATTTTAGCAGCGCGCCGCATCGAAAAGCTCGATCGACTAGCAAAGGAACTGGTAGAAACCGGATTAATAGCGTCGGCGAACCAGATTCATTTGCTAGAGTTGGATGTGCGCGATCGCCAAAAAGTCGAAACTGCCCTAAATACACTTCCAGAATCTTGGAAGGCGATCGACATTCTGATTAACAA
>DMYK01000317.1:3860-7100 GCA_003483675.1 Microcoleaceae cyanobacterium UBA11344 | reverse complement strand
AGCAAACTATTGCAAGCTTGACGGTACAATCCCGCTGACTGGAGATTTTGAGCAGCGACAAGTTGGCTGCGGACAATTGCAGTGCTACCAGCTTGAATGCTAGCAGAAACAGGTACTTGTAAACAACACAAAAAAGCCGTCAATCCTGCCAATAAACACCAAATTTTCCACCTGCTTATATTCATCTGCGTCTATCTGCGTTAATCTGCGGTTAAAAAATCCAAATTTATCGATCGCACATCGCCGGAAATTGCCAATATCCAGGCTACACATAACTTTAGATCGGCCTCAGAAGATATCATACCAGGGATAGATTATGGGCGATCGCACAACTCCTGCGATCCAAATGGGTGATGTGTCTTATCATTTCTTCACATATCATGTTTTAAGCTTTATGATATATGCCTGATGGCCTAGGCCCCATTTATTTCAACCCCCGTTACTGTGTACCGCCGATGAGTGAATCAACCAATTCTTCGCTACCTCAACCAGTTTCGCGACGAACCGCCCTCAAATTCCTCGGAGTTGGTGCCGCCGGCGGGATCCTCGGCTACTCTCGATTTTCCAAGCCAGAGCCCACCATTTTTCAGCAAAACACCCTCGACTTACCGCGACTGCTAAACAGCCCCAAAACCGTTGTAGTTGTCGGGGCTGGCTTGGCTGGGCTCGCCTGCGCCTACGAACTTAGTCAGCGAGGTTTCGCCGTGACACTGTTGGAGAAATCGCCCCAACTCGGCGGCAAAATTGCTAGTTGGCCGATTCAAGTGGGGAACGAAACCTTTATGATGGAACACGGTTTTCACGGTTTTTTCCCACAATACTACAACCTAAAAAGTGTAGTTCAAGAACTAGAAATTACCGATAACTTTGTATCTTTAGAATCCTACGCCGTCATCTTTCGAGATGGCAAATACAAGCCCGAAGTTTTCCGCCCCAATCATTCAGCTTTTCCCTGGAATATAGTTGACTTGGGAATCTCTTCTCCCAACCGTCTCAAGTGGGGAATAAATCTGACTCAACCCGCGCACTGGCAAGTTTTTCGGGAAATCGGCGGTTTTCAAACTCAAAAAAGTTTCGCTAGACTTGACAACATATCAGTTGCAGACTGGGTAAAAGGTGAGTTTCCGCGAGGGCTTTACGACTTGTATTTTTTGCCTTTTGCTAAGTCTAGCCTCAACGCTCCCGATGAATTGAGTGTGGGAGAATTAATGCAGTTTTTCCACTTTTATTTTTTCGGAAATCCCGAAGGTTTAGCCTTTAATGGCACGCGACAAGATATGGGAACCAGTTTAGTGCAACCCATTGCTAAATTCATTGAAAGTAAAGGCGGAAAAGTATTGACAGATGTCGCAGTTAGTGGCATTCATTGGAAAAACGGCCAGATTGATTCTCTGAGTTACCAGTCGGGAGATGTGCAAAGTAAAGTACCTTTTTGGGTCAAGCAAAACTCGCTGTTAAATGATAATAACTCTACGGAATATTTCGGTGCTGGAGATAGCGTATATGCCACATTACCGGGAGGAAAAGAGGCGATTTCTCTGAGTTGTACTCACCAAGGCTGCACAGTTCAAAAACAGAATGATGGTCAATTTCATTGTCCTTGTCACGGGGCAGTTTTTGATGCTGAAGGGCGAGTGGTCAGCGGGCCTGCACAACGGGATTTGCCCAGATTTAAGGTGGTTGCTAAACAAGAAAATGAGGTACAATTGGCAGCAGCCATTGACAATTCCCAACCTCAAAATTTGGGGGAAACATTGCAAGCTGATTACTATGTTTTGGCGGCCGATGTTCCGGGGATGCAGCATTTGTTTAGTTTGGCTAGCGGTGAGGTTAATCCGCAGGTACAGAGTCGGATTGAGAGTTTGAAAATAGCCGATCCGTTTGCGGTTGGTCGTTTTTGGTTCGATCGCGATTTTGCATGGGAACACAGCAATTTTAGCTCGCTTTCCGGCTACAAACTGACTGACAGCATTACACTTTACCACCGGATTCAAGATCAATTCATAGTGTGGAACAAACAAACTGGCGGCAGCGTAGTGGAGTTACACGCTTATTGTTACAAGGAAAAAGAGTTTCCGAATCAGCAAGTTTTGCTCGCTACTTTTGAGCAAGAATTGTACGAAATTGTGCCAGAATTAAAAACAGCAAATATGCTGCATCGGGAATTGGTAAATCAAAAGAATTTCTCTGGATATCCGCCCGGTAGTTATGCGGAACGCCCGGAGACTTGCTGCGATGTTCCTAATCTTTTGTTTGCGGGAGATTGGGTGAAAATGCCGTTTCCTTGCGGTTTAATGGAAAGGGCGGTTAGCAGCGGTTTGTTGGCGGCTAATGCTATTTTAGATCGGGAGGGTTTGCAGAGGCGATCGCTCTTGACGGTAAATCCTGAAGGCGTACTGAAAATCTAAGGTTTGTAGCCCTTGGGGGCGGGTTTTATAGATTGTTAATTCTTGGCAATTATGGTTGGTGAAACCCGCCCCTACAGGAATGTTAAGCTTGCTATAATTTGGGAATATCTATCATGCAAAATAACCGGCTAAAATCTCCATCTCAGAGCACCGAAAAAACTCACATTCGCCAGTTGGGGATTAATCTCAATCAATGGTATACAGTGGCTCGGAGTACAGAGGTACAAACTCAGCCGTTACCAGTGAAAATCTGGAATCGGGCGATCGTCCTATTTCGCGATAGTGCAGACAAAATCAACGCTTTAGAAGATAGATGTCCGCACCGACAAGTTAAACTTAGTCACGGTAAAATCAAAGGAGACTTGATAGAATGTGCTTACCACGGATGGCGGTTTAATGCAATAGGAGAATGTGCAGAAGTCGATTATTTAGCAGCCAATCAAAAGCTACCTAATTGCAAAATTCGCTCCTTCCCAGTTAAGGAAAAATCCGGTTTTATCTGGATATTTCCCGGCGACGAAACCAAAGCCGAACAGATTGATTTATTAAGTTTACCAGAGTGGGAACATCTCAATTATATTGCCACAGTTGCAGTTATCGAATGTCAAGCCCACTACTCATTTTTGATTGAAAATTTAATGGATATGTATCACGGACACTTGCACGAAGATTTGCAAGCTTGGGCTAATCCAGTCTTAGATACTTTAGCAGAAGATGAGCATAAAGTAACGGCTCTCTACCAAGCAGAAAGTTATTACAAAATAGATAAAATTTGGTCAGTTTCTCAGTTATTTTTTAAATCTTTGCGACAACTGCACCCGGAACCTTTAGA
>DMYK01000317.1:648-3837 GCA_003483675.1 Microcoleaceae cyanobacterium UBA11344 | reverse complement strand
TTTAAGATTTACTGCTTAGTTTGTCCAGTGAGCGAGACAGCAACCCGTGCTTATTTAATTCATTTTACCTCATTAAATGCGTTTTGGCGGCTGCACAAATTGCCTGTGTGGTTTCGCAGGTTTATCAAAGATAGTTTGTTCAGTGCGGCTCAAAAGTTATTAGATGGTTTAGTGCGGCAGGATGTATTGATGATTGAAGAAGAACAACAGGCTTTTTTGCAAAATTCAGAAATAAAAATTTATGAATTAAATCGAGCTTTAGTCAGCGTGCAACGGTTGATCAAAAATCAGGCGGAAAAATAGATTAGTTATTGGTTGTGTAGGGGCGGGTTTTACCAATCATTTATGTTAGAAACCAACCATATAATAAACCCGCCCCCGCCCAACTAATTTTCCATTCACTTAGCAATTCATCTGCGTTAATCCGCGTGCATCTGCGGTTAAAAAAATCTAAATCCCACTAACAAGCACTTTACTTTTTCGGCCGCTGCTTTTGATAAACACTCACAACTTTATCAGCATAAGTAGCAGTTGCCCCACTTTTGCAAGCAGCAGATTCACCTGTCATCCACCAACAAGCCGCGCGGCGAATAGCAGCTAATTCATTATTGCTACTAGCTTTGTATTCATCGCGCAACAAATCGCCCACTATACAAGTCACAATTGACTTTGCTTTTGTCGCGTCAGCCTCAAATTGTTGCGGTGTTAAATCCTGTTTGGTGCAGAATTTTGCCCAACGGGAAATATTGCCCGGTAAAACTTGCCACTGACTGTACATTCCGTCATGTGTACTTTGAGGTGGTGCGGCTTGTCGCAGTGCTTCTACGAGTGCGGAAACTTGGGCATCGGTGACTGCTTCCGCCGCTGCTGGAAGTGCTTGCAATCCGATGCTAATTATCAGACTGCTCAAGAGTAGATTGGTTTTGGCGATCGATTTTAGATTCATTTAGCAATTCCTTGTTTGATTTCAACTTTCTTTACTGCAAAAAAGTATACTATTTTTGCGATCGAATATCTCTGTCTTAAGTAGGATTTGCCACTTAATGCGTGCCGATCGCCCTATTATACAAATTGCAGAGCAAGTATGATAAAATCATAATTGGAGAGATTATGAAAAACGTGAAAGCACCAACGAGTAGGAGTTACCAAGAATTTCTGATTGCATCTCTGAAAAATACCCAAGAAGCAGCAGGTTATATCGAGGTGACATTAACAGAAGCAAGCGATGAGCCTAAATTGCTCCAAATGGTACTCAAAGATATTATAGATTCTCGGATCAAGTTCCACAATTTATCAGAGTCAGCTCAACTTCAATGGGAAAAGCTTGACAAGATGCTTTCAGAAAGTAACGGTTCGGAAATTTACTGTTTTGTAGAATTGCTCGAAGCGTTAGGATTTAAACTAGGAATTACTGTTGAAGAGGTTGAGTTGTCTGCTGACTCGGAATCAACGCAGATTGAAGAATCACAATTATCCCCGGAACCAGCTAATTTTGTTTAAGAGGATTTACGCATAAATACCAAAGAAACCGGGTTTTTTACCAGTATTAAAGCGTCAAATGCAGTATTTTCGTAAAAAAACCCGGTTTCTGCCGACCGGACTATTTAAGACAGAACTTAACTATTAGACATCTCCTAAAAAGCAGGTTTTGAACAGGCAGGATGCCTGTTCCACGACAGAACTTAACTATTGATTTTTTTTTGTAGTCAGGAATTCAGTCTTTATTCATCACAAAATCAAACAAGCGATGAGCCATTTCTAATTTGCTGCAAGGTGCTATTTCTACTTGCTTTCCTTCGGCATTAATCAAAATTGCCTGATTGGTATTGCTGCCGAAACCTGCTCCTATTTTGTCGATCGGATTTGCCGCAATTACATCCAGTTTCTTCGCCCGCAATTTTTCCAAAGCTGGCTTGACAAGATCGCCGGTTTGTGCTGCAAACCCGATGAGTTTTTGATGGGGCTGTTTCAATTTTCCCAACTCTGCCAAAATATCCGGTACCGGTGTCAACGGTAAAGTATTGGGGAGCGATCGCTTCGGCAATTTTTCACTGTGGTACTCCGTCGGTTTCACATCCGCCACCGCCGCCGCCATCACCGTCAAATCCGCATCCGGGAAACATTCCAGCATCTCCTGCCGCATTTCTTGTGCACTGGTAAGGGCGATCGACCTTACACCTCGCAACGGTACTTCACCTGTTATACTATGTACCAGAGTGACGATCGCCCCACGATGCAATGCCGCCTGCGCCAGAGCAATGCCCATTTTACCCGTGGAAGGATTGCCGATAAACCGCACGGGATCGAGGTGTTCACGGGTTCCTCCCGCACTGATTAACACCCGCTTGCCAGCTAAATCTCGATCGCCCTTCGTATACAACAACGATTCTATGTGTGGCAAAATCTCACTTGGTTCTGCCATCCGCCCCAGGCCTTCGCGATCGCAAGCCAGCATACCCGCCCCAGGCTCAATAGCATGATATCGCCCATCTGTCAATACTTCCCGCCAATTTCGCTGCACCGCCGGCTGATCCCACATATCCGTATTCATCGCCGGTGCCAAAAGAATTGGACACTTAGAAGCAAGTACCGTATTTGTAAGTAAATTATCAGCAAAACCCCCCGCCAACTTAGCCAAAGTATTCGCCGTCAGAGGAGCGATCGCCAAAACTTCCGCCCATTCTCCCAGTTGAATATGCAGAGGGCGCCCGTGACTTGCTTCCCAGAAATCTTTGTCAGTAAAAGCAGCATGGCGACAGAGGGTAGCAAAAGTCAAAGGCGTAACAAACTCCCCCGCCGCATCAGTCAGAATCGCCCTCACTTCAACTCCCGCCTTAGCCAAAGTTGAAACTACTTCACAAACTTTATAAGCCGCAATCCCGCCACTAACGCCAATTAAAACCCGTTTGCCCTTCATTTATTTTCAAAAAAAAAATAGGAGAAAAGTTGAGATGAGCATCGAAAAAAAGCCCTAACTTTCTCCTAAAACTTGCTGAAATTTTGGCTATTTTTGAGTCTACGCTTCGTCGTAGGCTTCCATGTCCAGAAGGTGAAGATAAGGCTCAACTAACTCCGGGCGCTGAAACGCGAGCGATCGCAATAAATGCCAATCATTCAATCCCTCAAAAGGATCTGCGTAATCGTCCACTTCTAAACGATCGGCCAATTCTGCCACATCCTCCGAAGTAA
>DMYK01000317.1:0-604 GCA_003483675.1 Microcoleaceae cyanobacterium UBA11344 | reverse complement strand
CCGCCATACTATATCCTAAAGCTTTAATCAGATTTCGACACAGTTTTTACAACAAAACTTCGCATTACATCGACAACTTCCGGTTGAATCTCGTGCCCCATCGGAAATTCTTGATACTGCACCGACGCTCCCCAAGCAGTGAAACTATCGCGCGATCGCACCGCCGCACTCACCGGGACAACACTATCTTGAGTACCGTGTACGATTAAAACTGGCGGCAAAGCACTACCAGCAACAGGTGACATCGAATGCAAATAACCGCTCAGACAAATCAAACCTCTCAGGGGCAAAGTTAATCCCACATCCAGAGTCATCGCTCCACCTTGGGAAAATCCGCCTAAAATCGTGTCAGACAAAGGCACACCCGTGCTGCTTTCTAGAGACAACAAAAATTCCTTCAGCAATTGCCGACTTTCTACCAATCCCTTCGAGTCATTACCTTGAAGGTCATACCACATTTTGCCCCCCGGTACTTGGGGATGAGGAAACGGAGCATCGGGAAACACAAACTGATAATCTGGCAAATTGAAGGCGAGCGCTAGGGATGTCAAATCGCGAGCATTGGCACCCCATCCGTGCAAAACGACAATCAAAGCGACTGGTT
>DMYK01000318.1:10782-11078 GCA_003483675.1 Microcoleaceae cyanobacterium UBA11344 | reverse complement strand
TGCGCAGTGCGCACCTTACCGCTTCCTTCTTCCTTCTTTCTTCTTCCTTCTTTCTTCGTGTCCTTCGCGTCTTCGCGGTTCAATCTTCCACTACAAAATCCGTTGCCGAACTGCCTTCTTATGAGTAGCGAATTGCTGCAAAATGTACGAGTGCTAGATCCAGTTTCAAAAAGCGATCGCACCGCCGATGTTCTAATTGCCGAAGGTAACATCAAAGCAATTCAAGAACAAATTTCCGAGTTTCCCACTAACACCAAAGTGCGAGATTGTCAGGGGCTAATTTTAGGGCCAGGGCT
>DMYK01000318.1:5241-10687 GCA_003483675.1 Microcoleaceae cyanobacterium UBA11344 | reverse complement strand
CCTGCGATCGACAATTTAGCCGGTTTAGCCCTATTGCAACAAAATATCCGCAATTTCTCTCCCTCCCTTCCCCGCTTGTATTTCTGGGGCGCTCTCACAGCGGGCGTTAAAGGCCAACAGATGGCCGAGTTGGGGGAATTGGCCGGGTCTGCGATCGTCGGTTTTACAGACGGTTTACCGCTATCTAATCCGGCTCTGGTGAGACGTTTGTTAGAGTATATCCAGCCTTTGGGTAAGTCGGTGGCTTTGTGGCCCTGCGATCGAACTTTGGCAGGAAATGGCATCGCCAGAGAGGGTGCTGTTTCGATTCGCTTAGGCTTACCGGGAATTCCCGCGAGTGCAGAAACTTCGGCTTTAGCGGCTTTGCTGGAATTAGTAACAACTGTGGGAACTCCAGTTCACATTATGCGTGTTTCTTGTGCTCGCAGTGTCGAATTGATTCGAGATGCCAAAGCGCGGGGTTTACCAGTGACTGCGAGTGTGACTTGGATGCACTTGCTGCTGAATGTAGAGGCAATTGCCGGCAATTCAGGTGAGGTGATAGCAGGGAAAAATGCTGTTCCTGCTTTGTTCCCTTACGATCCGAATTTGCATTTGTCACCGCCGCTGGGCAATCAATCCGACCAATTAGCGCTGATTCAAGCTGTGAAAGATGGGGTAATAGATGCGATCGCGATCGACCACACCCCCCATACTTATGAAGACAAAACCGTGGCTTTTGCTGATGCTCCCCCAGGGGCGATCGGCTTAGAATTAGCCTTGCCTTTACTCTGGCAACGATTAGTAGAAACCGGCGAATTTTCGGCCTTAGAACTGTGGCGAGTTCTGAGCACGCAGCCGGCCATTTGTCTCGGACAAACCCCCGCCACCGCTGCACCAGGAGTGCCTGCTGAGCTAATTTTATTCGACCCGCAAATGACTTGGACTGTTGGAGGGCAAAGTCTCAAGTCGCGATCGGCAAATACACCTTGGTTCGGGCAAAAATTAACCGGCAAAGTTTTACAAACCTGGACTTACTAACAATTTCAACAAATAAGCTCACGCTTTTTTACAGATTCCGGGGTGAAGCATTTGGGCGAGAAAGCATGGAGAAAACCTGTGTTCTGCCCGCTTCACCCTCCCCTACTTGGATGGCATTTTCCCATCGACTTCTTCCTGATTCCAGACTCCTTCGGCTAGGGCGAAGTCAGCGATCGCAAATTCACCCGCCGAATAGCAACCACCGCAGGTTTAGGCGAGTCATTAACTTTTTTAGACGGCCAATTAGAACCAATTGGCACTTTTCGAGTTTGGACAAACTCCTGACCATCAGTAGTTTTCATCGCAAATTGACGATTCTCAAATGCCAGATCCTTGCGGATTCCATTCCATTCTCCCGGATGCTGAATTGACAAAAATAAAGTCTTTTCATCCTCAGTAAAAAACGGCCCCGTCGTCTCGCACTCCATCGGCCCAATTCCAAATAAGAAAGCCACACCCGCCTGCGGGCCAGAAGCCGGCAAAAACCAAATCGCATTGTTCCCGTACAAACCCCGCAAATTAGATTGGCTAATCGGCTTTCCATCCTTACCAACTCTACCCGGAGGAATGGCAGAATTGAGTTTATCAGAAGACATATCATTAACCATCCAGATATTACCGCTGTTGTCGATTAACAAATTATCTGGATTAGCAAAACCCAAACCACCCTCAGCAGGTTCGCCGCCCGTCGCAAACATTTTCCACTTGAAACTCATTGCAGACGGTTCGTTACCATCTTCTATCAAGTGCATAATCCAGCCGTATTCGTAAGCTTTACCGTCTTTACCTTGGAAAATTCGCAAATCCGGCCCGCCGTCACTATCGCTTGCAGAACCCGAAGTAAAGGTAATATAAAGAGAACCGTCAGGAGCAATTTCCGTATCTTCTGGACGAGCAGTGCAAGTAGCACCCGCCGCATTTGCCGCATAATGAGCATCAATTAAAATTGCACCTTGTTTTTCATTAGCATTCCCTTGATAAAGGTCGCCTAAAGTCTTAAACTGCTGTTTGAAAGAAACGACATCTGCATCTTTTTCAACTTTGAAACTACCGCCCGCTGGCCGCTGAGGCAAATTAATGATTCCCCCTGCATGAAAGCTCGGCAAATCTGGATTAACAGGCTGGTCAGCCTTGAGTGCAATCCAGCTACCCGTACCGTCAGCATTAAACTTAGCAGCATAAAGCATTCCCTCTGTCAATAGTTGGGAATTGGCTTTATTTTTAGGGTCTGTGACGGTGTTTTTGCTGACAAATTTGTAGAGATGTCCGCTGCGCCGATCGCACCCAGAATAAAATGCTAAAGATTTTCCCGCCACAACTCGAATTCCCACCGCTTCGTGGCGATATCTTCCCAGCCAAGTATGCTTAGTTCCAAAATCATTCGGATTAGCTGGATCTAGTTCTACCATCCAGCCGTATTTGTTCCCCGCCAAACCGAATACATTACCCAAACCTCCGATTTGTTCATCATCAATATAGAATTTTTTCTGACCTGGATCAAAAGATGTACCGTCTGCAAATACAGATTCCGGTACTAAATCTTGGAAGTTTTCTTCAGCACTAAAAACTGTTCCCCAAGGCGTTGTTCCTCCCGCACAGTTAGCAAAAGTGCCGATAATTTTGTCACCCAATTTGTCGTTATAGCCTTGACCTTTTTTGTTAAACACAGCTACAGCCGGGCCGGTTGCTTTCAGGTAGCGTCCGTCTTCTAAACCAGAAATACCGGTAATTCGGCGATCGGCTTTTGAATTAGTCCGCTCCCACTTACCGTCAGGATTGCGGCGAATAGATATGACTCCCATACCTAAATCAATTAAAGCTTCTTTTGTCACCTCCCCAACCATCTTTTTCGTTGGCTCTTTGTCAGCTAAGGCAAAAGCATTAATTCCCTCTTTTCCAGCGGGTTGTAGCGCAGTTTCTAGCTGAGCAAAAGGGAGGGATTTACCAATTACTTTTTGATAGGTTTGAATCCAAGGCTTGGCACTAATGTATTCAAAGTTAACAGTCAAAAATCCTTGCTCTTTGCCGGTTTCGACAAAGGAGAGATAGTCATTGTTATAGCCGAAGCGAGAATCCCCTACTTTGTCTCCCCAAGCAGCTATAATATCATAGGTAAAATCTTCGGGAAGTATGAGGTCGTCTGCGACTTCGTAGGTGCTGTAAGCTTGGATTTGCTGCTGTGGGGACGCGGTGCTAATTTCTACTAATTGTCCGGTTGACGCTACTGTGCTGGTACCTGACAGAGGCATTGGCCCTTGAACGGGTTTAAAGTTACTTGTAGGGTGCGCAGTGCGCACCTTACTATTAAAATTAGTAGGACTCACAGAATCTCCGAAGGGCGTGAAAGCTTTCTGTTGGCAAGAATTGAGTGCAGCACTACCAGCACTTGCACCTAAAAAAAACAGGAATTCGCGACGGTTGATAGTCATGGGTAAACAATAGTTTAATGAAGGATTATCGGCAAATTTATCAAATAGTAAAACCAAGAAGGAAGAAGGAATAATATCAATTCCGGTACACTCAGAGATGATAGCAACTCTGGACAAGGCAATGCCGTTTCCCTACCCCAAAATAATCATGAGCGCTCGCGAGGAGGAGACTCAAAGTCCCCCTTATTAAGGGGGATTTAGGGGGATCTGAATCTGATTGGAAAGGCAAGAAAACACGCCCTAGCGCCCTATCACTAATTTTATACTTCACCCAAATCGATAGCCAAACCCCCGCACTGTAATAATATATTCCGGTTTACTGGGTTCGATTTCCAACTTTTCGCGCAGCCAGCGGATGTGAACATCAACTGTTTTGCTGTCTCCGATAAAATCTTGCCCCCAAATTCGTTCCAGCAACTGATCGCGAGACCAAACTCGGCGGGGATAAGTCATAAAAAGTTCTAGCAATCGAAATTGTTTGGGAGAAAATTTCGTTTCTATGCCACGAACCAGCACTCGACATTCTTCGGGATAAAGAGTTATGCTTTTATACTGCAACATCACCGGCTGCGGCAACGTACCCAAGCGCTGACGCCGCATCAGTGCCCGACAGCGAGCGATAAATTCGCGCATTCCAAAAGGCTTGGTGAGATAATCATCCGAGCCGGCTTCTAAGTAAAAAGCACAATTATTTGCACTTCCCCTCGCACCGATAATCAGTATGGGGACGGGATTTCCCTGATGTCGTAACATTCGACACAGATCCAAACCGTTAATTGAATCCATAATTAACAGGTTGAAGCCAAAATCGCTGTGGTACGATAAAGAACCTGGGAAAGAAGGCAGGGCGTTGCGCCCGTCGCTAGTAACCACCACCTCATAGCCCTGTTCTTTAAGGGCTAAAGCTAGCATTTCCCGCAACAAGTCTTCACCTTCTAGTAACAATATCCGGCCTGCTTGTCCAACAGCAGGCCTTGAAGGACTTTCGCTTAACTCAGCAGAAGACATAAATATCAGTGGTAGTGATGTTTGTTTGTCGCTAGTGAGAGATGCCTTGTTCAGTAGCTAAGGCACTCTTCATACCGCGATCGCACTTTATACGATCGCCATTTCGATTATCGCTTTACATCCTTCGCCAGTCCATCCAACAGATATGCGCTCGACCTTTGCTACTTGCTCGTGTAAGGAATACAGCCGTAGAGCAGTGGCCGGAGCAGCGCAGCCTGCTTGTGTCCAAGCGTCAGCATCCTGGTCATTTTTAGGGGTTGGTGTTAATTTCATAAAACATTGCCCGCTTTTAATTGACCAGGTTATACCCAATCTATAGGGAGATGGTTGTTATCTTACTCTTAAAAGGTTATTAAAAGGTAAAGCTTTGGTAATTAAGTGGTTAAATTATTAAAGTTAAGTAATACAACGGTAAAGTGGCGATCGCAATTTAGAGCTTTGTTTAAGCATAAAATAATAAGTTTGGCCTAAAGTCTATTTTCTGCAAGGGCCGGCTACGATCGAGTTTGTAAGTAAAAAATCTGTAAACTACCTATAATGTTGCTGCACTTGAGTACCTGGCCGGAGGTAGAAACTTATCTAGAGAGTTCCCGCGGCATAATTATCCCGATCGGTTCCACCGAACAACACGGGCCCACTGGCTTAATCGGGACTGACGCAATTGCAGCCGAAGCGATTTCCCGCGCTGTCGGCGAAGCAGCAAATGCCTTAGTCGCCCCCACCATTAATGTCGGAATGGCATTGCACCACACCGGTTTTCCCGGCACAATTAGCCTGCGGCCCCAAACGATGATACTGGTGATTAAGGATTATATCACATCTCTGGCAAAAGCGGGGTTTGTGAAATATTTCTTTATTAACGGTCACGGCGGCAATATTGCGACGATGAAAGCAGCATTTTCCGAGACTTACGCCCACTTATCCGATTTGAATCTCCCGAATTGCGATCGAATCCAGTGTCAAATCGGCAATTGGTTTATGTGCGGCTC
>DMYK01000318.1:0-5161 GCA_003483675.1 Microcoleaceae cyanobacterium UBA11344 | reverse complement strand
CTTTCAGAAGAAGTTGCTTCCGGGCACAAAATATACAGTCCCGCCGACTTTCGTCGCCGATTTCCCGACGGCAGAATGGGTTCAAATCCTGCCTTAGCAACTCCCGAACATGGCCAGCAATTTTACGAGTTAGCAGTCAAAGAGTTAACTAATAATTACTTGGAATTTTTAAGCTCGGATTAAGGTTTTTCTGCTTGTTACCAGGCTCTGCCGATTGGTGAAAATTTAGTCGGAAACTGACATCTTGCACCATTTTTATGAACAGGCAAGATGCCTGTTCTACAAACAAAGAGTCAATTGGATTGTGGGGTGGGCCCCAGAGCCCGCCCTCAAAAGCTTTATTGACTGTGCAAGATTCCTACTAAGCTACTTCCGCTTCCGGCTCAGCTTCAGGAGCATCAGGCACATCTTGCTTGATCGTCAAATAGCGAATCACATCCTCAGTCAGACGCATCGCGCGCTCCAGGGGAAAAATTGCACTTCCAGGAGCTGTGTAGTTCATTTGAACGTATACTCCGTCCCGGTGCTTGCCGATTTCATAAGCCAAACGACGCTTGCCACGGTGCTGAGTTTCGATATTTTGAGCACCTTGATCGCGCAAAATAGTTTGATATTTCGCGATCGCCTGATCGGTCATTTCTTCACCCATATCTGGGCGCAAAATGTACATTGTTTCGTAAATAAACGGTTTCATGCCAAAAATCCCCTTATGGACAACAAGGCTTCTCGCGAAGCAAGGACTTACAATCATAACCCAAAGATGAACAATTTCCAAACTAAAAAACCAAATTCCCCAAACACAACTCCCTCCCAGTGGAAAACCCTGTGGATGTATAGCATGATGAGTGCGATCGCCCTTTTAATGCTATTCCCCATGCTGTGGCTGCTCAGCACCTCCCTCAAATCCCCAACCGAAAACATCTTTCAATTTCCCCCGCAACTTTGGCCACAACAGCCAACCCTGCAAAACTTCATCAAAGTTTGGCAAACCAACCCCTTCGGGCGCTACCTATTCAACAGCACCCTCATCGCCACCCTCACAGTTAGCATCAACGTCCTCTTTTGTGCCCTAGCAGCTTATCCATTAGCCCGGATCAACTTTCGCGGCCGCGAAGCCATATTAATTACCATCATTTCCACAATCATGATTCCCTTCCAAATCGTGATGATTCCCCTATATGTATTGACAGTACAACTAGGACTAAAAAATAGTTATTTAGGCGTAATCTTTCCCGGATTAGCATCAGCCTTCGGCATATTTTTACTGAGACAAGCATTCCTCGCAGTTCCCAAAGAACTAGAAGAAGCCGCCCGCATCGACGGCTGTAGCGAACTAGGGATTTGGTGGCACATAATGATTCCAGCAATTAAGCCAGCATTAGTCACATTAGGAATTTTCGTATTTATCGGTTCTTGGAGCGACTTTTTGTGGCCACTGCTAGTTTTAGACAGACCAGAATATTACACATTACCCCTAGGAGTCGCCAATTTAGCCGGGACATTTTCCTTAGATTGGCGTTTAGTTGCGGCGGGTTCCATTATTTCCATTGTACCAGTTTTAGGACTATTTTTGATATTGCAGAAATACATTGTACCCACAGAAACAGCCACCGGAGTTAAAGGATAAAATCAACATCAAAAATCTGCGTTTATCCGCGTTCATCTGCGGTTAAAAAACTCTTTCCATCCAAATTCCCCTTATCTAGGAGTAAAAACCGCACTAGGATAAGCAATACGCTTATGATTGAACTGTTCCCAAACCCGCACAAAAATCTCCGCAATTAGAGACATATCCTCCCGCGTCAAACCCGAATCAATCAACTGATTATCCTGCCAGCGAGCCCTCAAAATCTTATTAACCATGTTCAAAGCCTCTTCATGGGTGGCATCCTTGAGCGATCGCAAAGCCGCCTCACAAGAATCCGCCACCATCAAAATCCCCGTTTCCCGCGACTGCGGAATTGGCCCATCGTAGCGAAAATCCTCCTCCCTCACTTCACGAGTTTTAAATTTCAATTTTGGACTTTCAGCATCGGTTAAAGTATTCTTTAAATCTGCTGTTTCAAGAGCCGCCTCTTGAGCCGCCTCTTGAGCCGCCTCTTGAGCCGCCTCTTGAGCCGCTTCAAGAGCAGCAATTTGCAGCGCTTGGTGATAGAAATACGCGATCAACATTGTTCCTTGGTGTTCCGGGATAAATGCCTGAATCGTTTTAGGTAATCGATGCTTACGCGCCATCACCAACCCTTCGCTAACGTGCTTTTTAATCAGATCAGCACTCGCCCAAGGGTCATTCATTTCATCATGTTTATTGACGCCGCCCATTTGATTTTCGCAAAATCCGATCGGATCGTGCATTTTTCCAATATCGTGGTATAATGTCCCAGTCCTGACCAGCTCCACATTGCAGCCGAGTTCCCGCGCCGCCGCCTCCGCCAAACTAGCCACAAACAGCGTGTGCTGAAAAGTCCCCGGAGCCTCCGCAGCCAACTTCTTCAACAGCGGGCGGTTGGGATTAGCCAATTCCGCCAGTCGGATTGGTGTAATCAAGTCAAAAACGTGTTCTAAATAAGGGCTCAAGCCGATCGCCACAACACTCCAAGCCAAACCGGCTAAACCTTGGGAACCCACGCTACCGAGCAAAACGTACCAAATTGAACCCGAAGCAGCGCTGGCAATTAAAGTCCCCAGGAGATAAATCATGCTCTGAGTCAAGCCGATCGCCACGCCCAAAAGAGCCAATTCCTCGCGCGATCGCAGCCGCCCCGACATGAAAGCACCCAGCAATCCCGCCGCCGCGCTAGCCACCAAATGGATCAAGTCAAGTTCCAAGCCAATGGGTAGCACCACCGACAGCAGCCCCACCACAGTCACTCCCACCGCCGAACCGTAGAAGCCACCGGCTAATATGCCGATCGCAGGCAAACTCGTCCAAGGCAGCCCCAAACTCACCAGCACCGGCGCGCTCAAAGTCAACAACAACAGCAGCAAATGATCTCTCCGGCGCAAGCGGTAATGCCTCTCTACCAGCAGTACGATCGCAATGGCCCCACCGACTAAGCACACAAACCCCGCCAGCCCCAGCCAATTCACTCCCCGCCTGCTTAAACCAAAATAATCCAGCAACACGAAATCTTGCCCAGAAATGATCTCTCCTTCTGCCACAATTGTCTCGCCTTGCTCCACGACGATCGTCACCGGTTTCACCTTTTTCGCAGCCAATTCAGCTAGCTGTTTGGTTCCCTCGGGATCTCTAACCAGATTTGGCTGCAAAATCGCCGTTAAAGCCTCAACCGCCAAAGCTTGGGAAACAGAAGGCACTCGCTCCCTGACTTGCAGTCTCGCCGCTTCCTTCAAAACCTCTTTCGGCAACCCCTGGGGAATACCTTGAGCCAGCATCATTTTTGCCGCCAAACTGATACCCGTTTGGGTTTCTTGCCAAGCTGCATCGGACAAATCAAACAGCGAAGTATCGTAAATTAGTCCGTACCCGGAAACTGATTGTTTGGCCATAGCATCCAAAGTATTGAGATAGCGCCTGCGAGCTAAGTCGATACTGTCTGTCAGGCTTTTGAATTCTGATGCAGTGACCGATCGACTGTAAGCTTGCAGTTGAGCCACAGCATCCTGCTGAGATTGGTTCGCCGTCTGTACACGAGTTCCCGGCGACTCCCAACTCAACCGCCCAGAAGTTGCACCGCCGTCACCCACTTGCGCCAAAATCGATCGCCACTCCCACTCCGCACAGCCCCGCAGGTAAAGCTGAACCGCCGTTGAGAGGATCGAAGAGGACACCAACGGAAACGATCCCGCAGCAGAGCGCAGTTCGTTGCCCTGTTGCAAAAATAGTTGCAATTCTTGATAAATTTGGCGATCGACCCCCGGATCTAGCCTCAAGATCGCTACAGCCCCTATCCGCGCATTTGTCCGCTGCTCTTCTGTCGTTTTGTAATCCGCAATGCTTGCTGTCCGTGGTGCCTTAATCGTTTGAGGAGATAAGGTTCCCACATCCAGTTTCGGCTGGTTATAGAAGCGGTGCCCAAGAGTGCTGCTGAGGGAAACTACTGCTATCAGCAGCAATAGGGGGGAACGGGCTGGATTTTTGAGGTACGATTTGGAAGTTTTACTTTGAGAAGGAGTAAAACTATCAAGTCGAGCGGAAGTCGAGCGCAGCCAACCGTTCAGGAGACTCCCGCCTGGGCGATCGAGATCTGCTTTCATGCCACCATTGTGCATCTTAGCAATGTGTTGCCGCAGCGAGCGCCCAGGCCCTAGCTGCTCAATCTGCCGCATCAACGAGGAGAGCGTATTCATTTATCGGAAAATTGGGTTGAAAACCCCGTGCTTGTAGCACGGCTTGACGTTTTGTGCTAGAATATACATGGTCAATGACCCACCCGCGACGATGGAGACATCAACCCTAACCACAAAGCTTGGGAAAAATCGCAACGGGGCAGAAAAATCGGTAGACCGGGAGGCATAGGATGGGGCAATGGTAAACATCCCTTGAATCAAGACAATCCGTAAGAATTCCTTTTTGCTATTCGATACATAAGAACCGCGCTCGCTAGCGGGAATAGTCTGGGTCGCGAACATAAGACCATAAAACTCCTTGTGGGTGGAGGCATTTGCTAGGTCGCAGAAACCGATCCTTCACTTCGTTCAGGACGAGGTTTGGGAATCCCCGACCGTTCACGGCGGGGAGGATGTCAATCAGCAGCTTTGTCAGACCTAGGGGCATCGGCATTGCCGTGCCCTCTCTTGGTTCTACTTCTGGTTTCCTTTCCATCCCAATCTTTAATTTGGATTTTTTTATTTTTAATTATCCCTCTCCCTCCCATTCCCCTGGTTAATTGTTATTTGCTGGTTTGCCAACCTCTATAAAACTTCGACCTATTTTTGATTCAAATCCAGTTTGAATCTGGATTTATCCCTACTTAAAATCTCACAAATTTATATTTTATGCGGTCTAATTACATAAGGTGCTGTCACCACCCGAAACCGGGCTGCCGATCGCACGCCGTCGTCGGGAGTGTAAACTCCAGCCCAAACAGCAAACAGGTTATTTGCTAACTCTACAATTGAAGCATCACTGCTGGTTCCCCAGACCGAGGACTCTCTACCCTCATCTGGCACCAGCCATTCAACCCCAGCTCTTGGTGCC
>DMYK01000323.1:1256-3693 GCA_003483675.1 Microcoleaceae cyanobacterium UBA11344 | reverse complement strand
ACAGATTGAGTCGCTCTGGCGGTTTTGCAGCGCTCAACCCGTCCCTACCAAATATAATTGCTATACTGCCTTCAAATGCAGGCCGACAATTACTACATCTCTTTCAACCCCGTCGAGTTCGGCGACTTTGGGCAGATATCCCCAGGGCTGGAAGCCAAATTTCTCGAATAATTTTAAACTGGGCTGATTGTGAGCAAAAATTATGCCGATTAAGGTTTTAATGCCTAATTCTGGACTTCGCCGAATTGCTAATTCCAAAAATTTTTGCCCAACTCCGCAGCATTGGCGATCGGGCGCGACGTAGATGCTAACTTCTGTTGTATGCTGATAGGCGGCGCGTCCGTAGAAAAGCTGAAAACTCAGCCATCCAATGATATTTTGTTCTGATTCCATTACCCAAATGGGTAAGGAATTGGGCGAATGTTCTCTGTACCAAGCGAGACGACTTTCGACTGAGACGGGTTCTAAATCTGCTGTAGCCATTCTGCCCGGAATTGCTGCATTATATATTTCGACAATTGCTGGCAAATCGCTTTCAACTGCATCGCGGATTTTCATGGTTTAAGGAAGAAGGAAGTTCGGCAACGGATTCGCTCCACGGATTTAACGGATGTAATGCCGGGAAGGAAAAAGGAAGTATATGTAGGGTGCGCAATGCGCACCTTACGGCCATAATTCGCGCGTCAAACCATTTTTTGCATAAGTTCTGAAATTAACACTTAACGGTTAAATTATACAATTGCATCACATCGCTAATCGCCATTCTCGAATGTGCTCCTAAAGTTAATCGCGAAGTCTGTCCTTGCTGCAAGTGCTCGGCGGCTGCACAGGCGATCATTGCTGCGTTGTCGGTACAATATTTTAAGGGCGGAAACAATACTCGCAGATTGTGTTTGGCTGCTGCGGTTTGTAAGTGCTGTCGTAATCCGCTGTTAGCTGCAACTCCGCCGCCGATCGCAATAGTGTTGAGTCCTAAATTTACCGCACAGGCGATCGCCCTTTTTGTTAAACTCTTAGCTACAGTCTCTTGAAAGCTGGCCGCTATATCATTAATTACAGATTCTGGCAAGATGCCTTCGCTACCAAAACTATTATTTTCTTTCTTGAGTTTCTGCACTAATTGCAAAACTGCTGTTTTCAAGCCACTAAAACTGCTGTCATAGGGATGATAGCCACCTTCGGGTAGCGAAATTCTGCCCTCTGGCAACCTAAAAGCTGTAGGATTGCCCATTGTTGCCAATTTGTCAATCAGCGGCCCGCCGGGATACCCTAGCTGCAACAGTCTCGCGACTTTATCAAAAGCTTCCCCCGCTGCGTCGTCGCGAGTTTGTCCTACAGTTTCGTAAACGCCACAATCTTTGACGTGTATTAAGCTGGTGTGTCCCCCTGAAACTAACAGACACAAAAACGGCGGCTGCAAGTCTGGTTCGGTAAGGTAAGAGGCGTAGATGTGCCCTTCTAGGTGGTGTACGCCTAAAAAGGGTTTTTGGTGGACGATTGCCAAGGTTTTGGCCGCCGTCAGCCCGACTAATAACGCACCCACTAAACCGGGGGCACAGGTGGCTGCAATCCCGTCAATTTCTGACCAAGTGAGATTTGCCTCCCCAAGACACTGGGCAATTACCTGATTTAGCATTTCTAAGTGACTCCGCGAAGCCACTTCTGGAACCACCCCGCCGAACTGCTGGTGGATCTTAATTTGTGATGCTACAACATTGCTGCAAACTTGACGATTCTTAACAATCGCTGCGGCAGTTTCGTCACAACTTGTTTCAATTGCGAAAACGGTTGCCATTAACTGGTAATTTAATTTGATAGGTTGGCTATTGCTAGCTTAAACTGTCAACAGCAGTAATCTGGATGACCGATCAGCAAGTTGAAATGCTTGTACAAAAACTTATTGTTTTGTAACAAAAGGAAACAATTTCATGCGACGATTGTTTGCTGCGATTTTAGTGGTCAGTCTTTGGATCAGTTTTGCTCCTGTAGCTTCGGCTTACAATTTAGTGCCGTGCAAGGACTCTCCCGCATTCAAGGAACTCGCTAAAAGTGCACGTTCTACCAATGGCGACCCGGCATCGGCCAAAGCCAGATTCGACCGTTATTCCGAAGCTTTGTGTGGCCCGGAAGGATATCCTCACTTGATTGTGGATGGCAATTTGAGTTACGCCGGCGACTTTTTGATTCCCAGCTTGCTGTTTTTGTATATTGCTGGCTGGATTGGTTGGGTGGGCCGCTCTTATCTGCAAGCAGTTAAGAAATCAGACTCTCCAGAGGAAAAAGAGATTATTATCGATGTTCCTTTGGCGGTCAAGTTTATGCTGAGTGGCTTTTTGTGGCCTCTGGCAGCTCTCAAGGAAATCACCACTGGTGAAATGTTTGCTAAAGACGACGAAATTACCGTTTCGCCGCGCTAGTAATTTGGGATTTTAGATTT
>DMYK01000323.1:0-1208 GCA_003483675.1 Microcoleaceae cyanobacterium UBA11344 | reverse complement strand
AAGTTGTCTAAACTTTCGAGGAGCAGTATTTATGCAATACTTTCTGAAGTATCTTTCGACCGCACCAGTATTGGCAGCAGCTTGGATGGTGGTAACGGCGGGAATTTTGATCGAGTTCAACCGCTTTTACCCTGACTTGCTTTTCCATCCACTTCGCTAGAATTTAAGTGGTATTAGGTTGTAGCAGAAGGCTCTTATTTAGAAGGTAGAAGGTAGAAGGTAGAAGGTAGAAATGCCGAGTTTTCTACAAATAAATTCAATCTCTAACTGGTGATTTCTGTCTGCAAACCTGAGAGCAAAAAGTTGAGAGTTTTGAGTTTTGAGTGATAGGTTAAAGGTTAATTTAAAACTCAAAATTCAAAGCTCTCAATTCCTATGTGAACAGTTGGTAGTAAACTGTTAACTGACTCATGATTAATGATTAATGACTAATATTTGGTATCGATGAAGTCTTATCTCGCCGCAGCAATTCAAATGACTAGCTTGCCTGACCTGCAAAAAAATTTGGTTCAGGCAGAGGAATTAATCGACCTGGCAGTGCGTCAAGGTGCTGAGTTAGTTTGTTTACCAGAAAATTTCCCGTTTATGGGAGAAGAGGAGGAAAAGATGGCTGCTTCTGAAGCGATCGGGCAGCAAAGCGAAAAATTCCTCAAAACTATGGCCCAGCGTTTCCAGGTAACGATTCTGGGTGGCGGATTTCCGGTGCCGACGGAGGGCGGCAAGGTATACAATACTTGCTTGCTAGTAGCTCCGAACGGCAGGGAGTTGGCAAGGTACGAAAAAGTACATTTGTTTGATGTGAATGTGCCCGATGGGATTACTTACAGAGAATCGAACACAGTGAAAGCTGGTGAAGATTTGCCGCCGATTTATGTGTCGCCGGAGTTGGGGACTCTGGGGCTTTCGGTGTGCTATGATGTGCGGTTCCCGGAATTGTACAGGCATTTGTCCCAGAAGGGTGCGGATGTTTTGTTTGTGCCGGCGGCTTTTACGGCTTACACTGGCAAGGATCATTGGCAGGTTTTGTTGCAAGCTAGGGCGATCGAAAATACTTGTTACACGATCGCCCCGGCACAGACTGGACACCACTACGGCCGCCGTCAAACTCACGGTCACGCGATGATTATCGACCCTTGGGGTGTGGTTTTGGCCGATGCCGGAGATGAACCGGGTGTGGCGATCGCCGAAATTAATCCCGATCGACTAGA
>DMYK01000134.1 GCA_003483675.1 Microcoleaceae cyanobacterium UBA11344 | reverse complement strand
GAATGTCCTTCAATACTGCGTATGAGTTGACCGCTATCTAAATTCCATAAGTTTATTTTATTATTAGTGCTTCCACAAGCGATCACTTTTCCATCATGGCTCATACATAAGCTCAAAACACAAGATAGTTCCTTTTCATTTTTTATGGTTTTACTTAGCTTACCTGTATTTAGCTCCCATATTTTGAGGGTTTTATCTGTGCTACCGCTAACAATTGTTTTTCCATCAGCAGCGATATCAACAGCAGTAATCCAACTAGAATGACCATTGAGCGTGCAAATAACCTGCCCGGTTTTTAAATTGTATACCTTAATAGTTTTGTCTGCACTTCCGGTAACTAATGTATTTCCATCAGGACTAATAGCAACAGACAAAACCCAGTGCGAATGTCCTTCAATAGTACGAATTATTGCCCCGCTTTGCAAATTCCATACCCAAATTCTTTTCCAACTTCCTCCTACTAGAAGAGAATTATCTGGACTTATTGCCAGAGCAGTAATAATATCTGTTGGGGAAGTTGTTAAGTTTTCTGGTGTATTGAAATAAGAGTTATCACCACGAAAAATTCTGTAGGCAAATTGTTTAACTCTTTCTGATTGATCTTTGATTGACTGTTCAATCAAAAGTTCTAAACCTTGTTGGCCATAATTGAGAGTTTCTGATAAAGCAGCAAGTCTTTCTTGCTCACTTTGACTAGATAACTGCTTCTTAACTTCTTCAATTCTTGTAGACATTCTATGTCTCCCCAAATTATTAAGTTTCTGATTTTTTGGCGATCGCAAGCAAGCCATGAGCTAGGTGATATGAACATCTGTATCTAGGTTAACCCTGGGGGGAAGCAGACTGTGCCCGATCGCACTTACCGCCTCAACCACCCGCCAAACGCTGATCTATCCGATCGCACCAAACCGGAATCATAAGCTAACCAGACATTAAGGATGTGATCCCTCGACCTATCAAATTCTACCAGATAGATCGATCGCCCTTTTAAATCCCACCACAGCACCAACCGCCGAAGCGAAACCGGACTCGTAAACTCTGGTTTTATCTATGGACACAACTGGACTCGAACCAGTGACCCCTACGATGTCAACGTAGTGCTCTAACCAACTGAGCTATGCGTCCTCACGAATTCCTAATGTAGCACAACCTTCGATCGCCTGTCAAGCATAAAAATTAAATTTCCCCTAACTCCCGATCGCCCGCCAAATCTTCACAGTGCGATCGCCCCCACCGCTAGCCAAACTCCCCCCATCAGCACTAAACCCCACCGACAAAACCTCCCCCCCGTGCCCAGCCAGAATTTCCAGCAAACCCCCGCCCTCAGCATCCCACAAATAAATCGTACCATCCCGACTCCCCGTCGCCAAAACCCGACCATCCGGGCTGAAAGCCACACACAAAACATCCCCAGAATTATCCCTCATACTTCGCAGCAGTATCCCTCGCCCCTCAGCATCCACCCGCCAAAGTTTCGCCGTACCATCCCGACTCCCGCTAGCCAAAATCAATCCTCCTCCTACTCCCCCCCTTACCAAGGGGGGGTTGGGGGGGGTCGGGCCAGAAGGCAGAGAGATAGAGGAAGTCGAAGCAAAAACAGTCGATCGCACCCAATCCCCATGCTCTGCTAAAGTACAAAGCGATCGGCCAGTTTGCCAATCCCACAACCGCACAGTCTTGTCCCGACTAGCGCTAGCCAAAAACTCCCCACCAGCACTAAAAGCCACCGCTTCCACCCCCTCAGCGTGACCGGTCAAAGTAGACATCCATCTACCCTTATTCAAATTCCACAACTGGACGGTTTTGTCCCGACTGCTGCTAGCCAAAACCTGACCATTCGGGCTAAACGCCACAGCAGAAACCCTGTCAGAATGACCCCGCAAAGCGTACCACCACTTACCCTTATTCAAATCCCAAATTTGAATAGTTTTGTCCCGGCTACTACTAGCCAAAGTCCGGCCATCTGGACAAAAAGCCACACAAGTCACCCAGTCAGAATGACCCGTGAGAGTGTACCACCGCTTTCCCGCGTCCAACTTCCACATCTCAATAGTCTTGTCCTCGCTACCACTGGCTAAAGTTTGGCCATCAGGACTGAAAGCTACCGACATGACAGCACGAGAATGCCCTACCAGAGTATGAACGCACCTCCAAGTGGGCGCGTGTGCGGGCACAACCCGCTGAAGGGGCGGCACAGGTATAATAGTGCCTGCAACCGTTGGTGGCAGTGGATTCTGCACCACAGGCATCCTCTGTGGCACGGAAATTGCAGGGGCTGACTGGGGCGGTGTCCCCGTACCCGCCCCCGCCGACTGCTGCGGTGGCAAATCTTGGAGTACCTCAGCCACAGATTTGTAGCGACGACTGAGACTCGGTTCGATCATTTTGTCAAGGATGCGGCCCAATTTCGGATCAATTTGCACCTTCAAAAAGTCTCGCCAAACCCAAGTATCCTGATTGATATCAAACAAATCAAAAGGTGATACTTGAGTCAACAAATAAATGCAAGTTACTCCCAAACTATACAAATCGCTGGCAAAAACCGCTTGACCTCTAATTTGTTCCGGCGCGACAAATTCAGGAGAACCGATAACAGTACCGGTTTGTCTCGAACCCTCGACAACTTTGGCCGCGCCAAAATCAACTAAAACTAATTCCCCCGTTAGTGTTGGGTAAGTATAAATAATTGAAGGTTGAACGCTGCGGCGGCGGATAATATTTGGTGGTTTAATATCTCGGTGAATTACACTGCGCGAGTGTACAAACTCCAATACTGGTAATAAATCATTCAGCAAACTACGAATCTGATTTTCGCTAAAAGCCCCATTCCGCGTCAATTCTTCCTGTAAATTTTGACCTTCTATAAATTCCTGCACCAAATACTGATAGCTTTCCTGCTGAAAGTGCGCCAGCAATTCGGGAATTTGTGGGTGTTTTCCCAATTCATCGAGCCGCACGGCTTCTCGGTTGAATAATTCTGCTGCTTTCTCGGCGCTGCTAGTACCTTGGGATAAGGGGAAAAATTGTTTGATGGCGCAGCGGGGTTTGGAAGGTTTGTCCTCATCAATTGCTAAAAAAGTGCGGCCAAAACCGCCTCGCCCCAGGGGTTTGATGGCGCGGTAACGCTCTCTGAGCAAGAGTTTGGAGCCGCAACTTAGGCAAAATTGGGTGCGATCGGCATTTTGGGGATTTTGACAAGCGGGGTTGAGACAGTAACTCATAATTGGCAAGGCTAGGCGGCATATTTCTATGATACTGATGCAAAAGGGCGATCGAGCCTAGCGTTACAATTAAAAATTATTTCTCCCCACTGTTAATACTGTTAATTTTTAATTTGTAATTAACTCCAACTTCCTAAAGATCGAAATCCAGGCCAAATCTTGCTTTAATTCTGCCTTCTGGCTTCTCAATAAGTGCCTTTGCTTTCTAGGATGTTGCTTTGACTTTGAGGGCGTACTCTTTAAACCTCTCTAAATCTGCCTGAAGTGTTGATTCAACTACGCGCCCCACAAAGGAATTGTCCATCAATTTCGCCAGCCAGCCGGGAATTCCATAGGCTACCGTTAGTTTGACAATGCTGCTATTTTTGCGATCGTAAAACCGCACCGCACCTCGATTTGGCAAACCGTCTACCGATTCCCACTGCATAATCTGATTCGGGATTAACTTTAAAATCCGAGAAAGCCAGCTAAATTCCAAGCCACCCGTTGCGAGTTTCCAGCGAGACAAATCCGGGTTTTCTTCGAGAATGCGAACAGATTCAATCCACTTCATCCAGCGCGGCATTTGCTCTAAGTCAGACCAAAGTTTCCACGCTAATTCAATGGGAATTGCCACTTCTACTTGTACGCTATGTTCTAACCAATTAGTCATGGGATTTTAGATTTTAGATTTTAGATTTTAGATGGTGGATTTCTCGTTTGTTGTCGAGTCTAGATCCCCCTAAATCCCCCTTAATAAGGGGGACTTTGATCAGAATCTTGTCCCCCCCTTAAAAAGGGGGTTAGGGGGGATCGAGAAGACTAATGACGACTGTAAGCTTCGAGAATTGCCTTAGCTGCTTGATGCCCTGAAAGAGTCGCTCCTTCCATGCTATCAATATAGTCTTGCTGAGTGTAACTTCCTGCTAGAAAGAAATTGGCGATCGGCGTTTTTTGAGCAGGGCGATAAACATCCATTCCCGGTGCTTCGCGATAGAGAGATTGAGCCAACTTAACTACACTATACCAAGTCATGTTTAATTCCCGCGCTGATGGGAATAAATCCTGAACTTGTTTTAGTACCTGTTGGGCGATCGCCTCATTGCTTTGTTTAATAAACGGATCTCCAGGAGTCAACACCAACTGCAACAGCGAACCTTCTCCTTCTTTATAATAATCCTTGGGACTTGTCAGCGCCAAATCAGCAAAACAGGAAAAATCTGCATCTGCTGAATATAGCAAATTATCAATGCCTACAGCATGACTTAATTGTTGGCGCTTCGCTTCATCTTCAAGTTCCGTTACCCAACCGTCAAACCGCAATTGCACTGTCGCTACCGGCACAGTATCCAATTTGTAAATATTGTCAAATTCCGACCATTTCCGCCAAGCGGGCGGCAATATTTTCTGAATTCCCGGCACATCTAATGCAAAAACATAGGCATCTGCCGTAATAATTTCTTCGGTTTCGCCACTAGCTACGGCTAAGCCTGTCACGCGAGTTTCTTCGCCTGCTTGAAACTGAATTTCTCGCACTCTGCGCCGCGTGTGAATTTTCGTGCCTTTGCTTTCCAAATATTCCACAATTGGTTTGTGCAAATATTCCTTGGGAGAACCAGCCAACATGCGCATCATTGATGCTTCTGTTTTGGTAGCAAAGAATTGAAAGATTGTCAACATACACCGGGCAGAAATATTTTCGGTGTCGATAAAACCCAGGGCGTAGGCGATCGGATTCCACAATCTTTTGAGGGAGTTTTGGTTGCCGCCGTGGCTGCGAAACCAGTCAGCAAAACTGATTTTATCCAAATTGCGGATGGTTTTCATTGCTCCATCAAAGTCGATCAAACCTCGGACGATCGGGCTAGTGCCGAGGGCGATCGAATTTTGAATTTTGTCTTGTACCGATAGCTGAGATGTAGTGAAAAATGCTTTCAACCCGTGCCAAGGAGCACCCACCGGGAACCGAAAATCTAAACTACCAGTTTCGCCACCTCTATTAATAAAGGTGTGGACGTGTTCTTTGAGGAGCAAATCGTCAAAAGCTCCCACTTTTTTCATCAGTGCAAATAAGTTATAATAGCATCCGAAGAAGACGTGCAAACCCATTTCAACGTGATTACCGTCGGGATCTACCCAACTGCCGACTTTGCCGCCGACAAAGGGGCGGGATTCAAAAATTTCTACTTGGTAGCCTGCATCCACTAAATCGACGGCTGTGGTCATTCCAGCCAGTCCCGCACCTGCGATCGCAACCCGCATTTTACAATTCCTTATCAGTATTTTTACAGATTGTAACAAATTTTAGAATTTCCGGGACATTCAAAGTTCATAAATGCCGATCGATACTTGTATAGCCCTCTGAATTCTTCCTAGGAGATCGGCACTAATTTGACCATAAGGGCCTTGTTCTAAAAACGTCTGTCGCAAAGCAGAAACGTTTTCGCATACAGCTAGAGAAGCAGCTTGCAATCTTCCCTCACCCGCAGGAATCAAGACGCGAGTAGGATTTTCTACTCCTGCAAGGTTACTTGTGAAAGGAACAACAATTACAGAATCGGTCAACTCGTTGCGGATATCGGGAGAAACCACAACTATAGGTCTTTTTTTTTGTATCTCCTAACTGACGCAAAGTTCTTGAAAGGTAAATCTCACCTTGCCGGGGATAAGTTTTCGCTGTTGA
>DMYK01000125.1 GCA_003483675.1 Microcoleaceae cyanobacterium UBA11344 | reverse complement strand
ACCTTACGATCATAGTCCCGGACGCACAGACTCTACTTGTAGGGTGCGCAGTGCGCACCTTACGATCATAGTCCCGGACGCACAGACTCTACTTGTAGGGTGTGCACTGCACACCTTAGTACAAATAGTGTTAAAAATGACTAAATAACTAATTTTAATTGGGAACAGAGAGAAGATGGCGGACATATCTGCAAAACTTGTTAAAGAACTGCGCGACAAAACCGGCGCCGGCATGATGGATTGCAAAAAAGCCCTCATTGAAAATGAAGGCAATATGGAAACATCCATTGAGTGGCTGCGGAAAAAAGGCCTGGCCTCCGCAGGCAAAAAAGCGGGACGGATTGCTTCTGAAGGACTCGTAGGTAGCTACATTCATACCGGCGGCCGCGTTGGGGTGTTGGTGGAAGTTAACTGCGAAACCGATTTTGTCGCCCGTCGCGAGGAGTTCCAAAGTCTGGTGCGGAATATTGCGATGCAAATTGCAGCTTGTCCGAATGTGGAATACGTGAAAGTTGAGGATATCCCAGCGGAAGTTGTCGCAAGAGAAAAGGCAATTGAAATGGGCAAGGATGACTTGGGCAACAAGCCGGAAAATATCAAAGAAAAGATTGTTCAAGGGCGGATTGATAAGCGTTTGAAAGAGTTGTCTTTGATGGATCAGCCTTTTATTCGAGATCAAAATATCTCGGTGGAAGAGTTGGTAAAACAAACCATTTCTCAAATTGGAGAAAATGTCCAAGTGCGCCGCTTCGTGCGTTTTGTGTTGGGCGAAGGTATTGAGAAGGTAGAAGCTAACTTTGCCGATGAAGTGGCTGCCCAAATGGGTGCTCAATAATCAAAGATTAAGATGGAGAATTAAAAATTAAAAATGTCCGAATATTTTTGGGCATTTTTAATTTTTAATTTTTACAGGACTTATGCACTGTAGCAAAAACCCGGTTTCTAACCAGTATTTAACCGAGAGTCAGACAATTTCTGGCAGAAACCGGGTTTTTTTGCCCGCAGGTTCTATTCTAATTTTACACGGGAGATAGGGTGGGAGCAAGAGAGCGCATACAACAGGATTTGACAGAACTATCCGAGGCGATGGCAGCCTTGAATTTGGAGTTTCGCAGCACTTACAAGGGTTATTTAACTGCTTTGGGACAAGCGGTGCGGCAGCAGTTAATTTTGGCTTGCTATCACCTTTGCACTCAAGCGGCGCCGGAGTCGTTTCTCAAGTTGTCTTTTGATGGGCGACAAAAAATGCAGCAGTCGGTGCGCTGTTTGGCAATAGCATCTCAAGAAAAATTGCGATCGCTGGTGACACCAGAGTCAGAGTCAGAAATTGAGTCAGAGTCAGAGTCGGAAATTGAGTCAGAGTCAGACTTTTTCGCCATTAATTTTCAATTTCCAGCGAGAAATAACCAGTTGTCTATTGCGAATTCCCCCGAAAGTTGGGCGCGCTGGCAAGAGAGTATTGAAAAGTCGATCGCTAATATTATCAAGCTGCTTTCTCGTGACACAAACCGCTTGTTGAAACAGGTGGGAATCTTGCCGCATCAATTGCCAGAACCTGTTTTATTAGCAGCTTCTCAAGCTGATTCATCCGGCGACAGTGTTGCAGGGCCTCCTAATTTATTAAACTTAATAATTGAAACCAATGACTCCTCAGAATCGGAAAGCTTGGGAGAAACCAGAGGTACTACTGCCATCCAGATTACAGCGATTAAGCTCCGGTTGTCGGAAATAGAGTTTGCTGATGCGGAAACCTCGGCTTGGCGTCAGCAAATTCGCAACCTCTCTGTGCGGTTAAATGCGATCGGGCGCGATTACCAGAAAAAGCAGCGGGAATTAGCTGTGGTGGAGGCTGAGTCGGCTTGGCGAGCGAGTTGGTATGAAGATTAATTAGTCATTAGTCATTAGTCATTAGTCATTAGTCATTAGTTGTTATTTTTTTTTTGTTATTTTTGGGTTAGAATAGGCAATTATCAATCACCGATCACCCATAACCAATAACTCATTTAAAATCTCAAATCTCAAATCTCAAATCTCAAATCGATATGACTAATAACCAACCAGAATGGCAGCGATGGCAGAAAGCTCTTTCAGTAGAAGCCGATCGCGGATTTAATGACTTACAAGGCAGTCAATACCGCTTTAGCGAGTTTCTCAGTGTCAGCTTGAGGCAACTCGCAGGTGTGTTGCCGGCTCATTTGCGCGATCGCTCGCGACAACTAGCTGCCGAATTTGACATCTACCTAGAGAAGGATATCGAAGAACGTCAGCATTTGATCGCCATCACGGGTAGTTTTTTGAGCCAAATGCAGCGAGTTTGGGAAGCAGAAAGCAGCCAACAGGGGGAACCAGAAAGACCAGAAAGACCAGAAAGACAAGATCCGCCAAATTCCACTCCCCGAACCGCACCTCTGAGTTCAGCATCTGTACCGCTGAGTCTGACTCTTCAGCAAGAGTTGACTCGCGTCACGGGAATCGGCCCTGGGAACGGCAGCCGCTTGGCAAAATTGGGTTTATACACTGTATACGACTTGCTTTACTACTATCCCCGCAACCATATTGACTATGCCAAGAAAGTGCAAATTCGGGACTTAGTAGCTGGGGAAACTGTCACTTTGATAGCAGAAGTAAAGCGCTGCAATTGCTTTTCTAGTCCGAAAAATAAGAAGTTAACGATATTAGAATTAATTTTAAAAGACCGCACCGGCGAAATTAAAATCAGTCGGTTTTTTGCGGGGCCTCGCTACAGCAATCGCGGCTGGCAAGAATACAAAAAACGCGAGTATTGTACGGGTGCGGTGCTGGCTGCTTCGGGGTTGGTGAAGCAGGGTAAATATGGCATTACTTTAGAAAATCCTGAATTAGAAGTATTGGATGACTCAGGAAGTGCGATCGAATCTATGAAAGTCGGCCGCCTGATCCCCGTTTATCCGCTGACGGATGGGGTGGATGCGGGTGTTGTCAGGCGGGGGATTTTGACTGTGATGCCTGCGGCTAGGCTGTTGTCGGAATCGCTGCCGGCCGATTTGCGCGATCGCTACGGTTTAATGGGTATAGCCGATTCTGTGACTAACATTCACTTTCCAGTCGATCGAGATTGTTTAGCCGCCGCCCGTCGCCGCTTAGTTTTTGACGAGTTTTTCTATCTACAATTAGGACTTTTAAAGCGCCGTCAAACGCAGCGAAAAGCTCAAGCTAGCGCCATTATTCTGCCTAGTGGCAAGTTAATCGAGCATTTTTATGAAATATTACCTTTTGCTTTAACTAATGCTCAGCAAAGAGTAATTAACGACATTCTCAATGATTTAGCATCGGCGGAACCGATGAACAGATTAGTTCAAGGAGATGTCGGTGCTGGTAAAACAGTGGTAGCTGTGGTGGCAATGTTAGCAGCAATTCAATCTGGTTATCAAGCAGCTTTAATGGCNNGCAGAACAGCATTACCGCAAATTGGTAGGTTGGTTTAATTTGATGCACTTGTCTGTTGAATTGTTAACTGGTTCGACGAAAGTAGCAAAACGCCGCGAAATTCACAGCCAGTTAGAAACCGGAGAATTGCCTGTTTTAGTGGGAACACACGCGCTAATTCAAGATACTGTGAATTTTCATAAATTGGGTTTGGCAGTAATTGATGAACAGCACCGATTTGGGGTGCAACAGCGCGCTAAATTGCAGCTAAAAGGCGAATCTCCTCACGTTTTGACTATGACTGCTACTCCCATTCCTCGGACTCTGGCGCTGACATTGCATGGCGATTTAGACGTGAGTCAAATTGATGAATTGCCACCGGGAAGGCAGGCGATTCAAACGACTGTTTTGTCTTCAAAGGAACGCAGTCAAGCTTATGATCTGATTCGGCGGGAAGTGGCAAGCGGGCATCAAGTTTATGTGGTTTTGCCGCTGGTGGAGGAGTCGGAAAAGCTGGATGTGCGATCGGCAATTGAGGAACAGGAAAAACTGCAAAAAAGTATATTTCCTGAGTTTAGGGTTGGTTTGCTGCACGGCAGAATGAGCAGTGCCGATAAGGATGAGGCAATTACTAAGTTTCGGGACAAAGAAACTGATATTTTGGTATCTACTACTGTTGTGGAAGTTGGAGTAGATGTGCCGAATGCAACGGTGATGTTTATCGAGAATTCTGAGCGTTTTGGATTGTCGCAGTTGCACCAGTTGCGGGGTCGAGTTGGTCGGGGCAGCAGCCGTTCTTATTGTTTGTTAATGCCCGGTTCTAAGGCTACGGAGGCGATGCAAAGAATGAAGGTTTTAGAGCAATCTCAAGATGGCTTTTTTATTGCGGAAATGGACATGAGATTGCGCGGGCCAGGTCAGGTTTTGGGAACTCGCCAATCGGGTTTGCCGGATTTTGCTTTGGCGAGTTTGGTGGAGGATCAGGAGGTTTTGGAGTTGGCAAGAGAGGTGGCTCAAATGGTGATTGATAGTGATGAAAGTTTGAATCAATGGCCGGTGGTGCGGGATGAGTTGGAGAGGAGATATCAGCGGATGATGAGTGGGTCGATTTTGACTTAGTTATTAGTTATTAGTCATCAGTCATTAGTCATCAGTCATTAGTCATCAGTCATCAGTCATCAGTCATCAGTCAGGAGGACTACCAAGGAAAATGCTTTAATTCGCTTGTTTCGGGAGTGGGTGAGAAGTCAAATTCAGTGAGGGGAATGAAAGGACGATCGAACTCAAACTGTGATAGACTAAGAAAAATATCTAGGGTAAAATGATGGCATCAAAAACAGGTTCGCCGTCAAATGTGGGGAGACTTCCCCAGGAAGAATATTTAATGTCTGATGCTGTAACAGTAGATTCTTTAACTCCTTGGACGGAATTGGTTTATTCCCTAGCTGGAACGTGGACAGAAGACTTTTCTACTCTGGAAGAGATTTGTGCCGAGTCGGGGGAAGACATCTTGCGGGAGAGCTTTTAGATGTACA
>DMYK01000131.1:11423-14029 GCA_003483675.1 Microcoleaceae cyanobacterium UBA11344 | reverse complement strand
ACCCTGCAAACCGGGCGGCAAGCTTTCAATTACCGCCGTTTCGCTGTTTGCAGCGATCGCACCGATGCCGTGGAGGTACTCGAATCTCTGCCACCGCTGCGTACAGCAACCCGCTGCACGGAATCGAGAAATCCGGCAGTAATCTTCATGTTTCCGGGACAAGGGTCGCAATACGTCAATATGGGCTTGCATTTGTACGATACAGAGCCTTTATTCCGCTCCACAGTCGATCGCTGCGCCGAAATTTTGCAGCCGCACCTCGGCCGAGATTTGCGGAAAGTGCTGTATCCAGGTAGCGATGAAGCGACAGCCGCCGAATCGCTGCGCCAAACTTTCTTGACTCAGCCTGCGATATTTACCATAGAATACGCGCTTTCCAAGCTGTGGCAGAGTTGGGGTGTCATTCCTCAAGGTGCGATCGGACACAGCATCGGCGAATTTGTAGCCGCAACTCTCGCAGGCGTGTTTTCCCTGGAAGATGCCTTGATGCTGGTAGCAGCTAGGGGGCGCTTGATGCAAGATTTGCCGGAGGGTTCGATGCTGTCGGTGCGGTTGCCGGCGGCGCAAGTAGAAGGGCGCTTGAGTGGGGATTTGGCAGTGGCTGCGGTGAATGCGCCGGATTTATGCGTTGTTTCCGGGCCCTGTGAGGCGATCGCACTTTTCCAGCAGCAGCTAGAAAGCGAAAGCATTGTCTGCAAACACCTGCACACTTCCCACGCTTTTCATTCGCCGATGATGGATTCGATCGTCGAACCTTTCGCTGAATATGTCAAAAAAGTGCAGTTGTCAGCGCCAACTATTCCATTTGTTTCGACTGTAACTGCTAGTTGGATCACAGCAGAACAAGCAACTGATCCGATGTATTGGGCGCGACATTTGCGAGCGACAGTGCGTTTTGCCGACGGGATAAAAGAGCTTTGGCAAGCTCCGAACCGCATACTTTTGGAAGTCGGGCCGAGAACAACGGTTGCTACTTTAGCTCGCAAACAAGCCAAAGATTTGAAAAAACAAGTTGCCATTTCTTCCCTCAGCGACAATACCGAAAATCAAGCTGAATGGACGGCTTTGTTGAGCGCAGTAGGACAACTTTGGCTCTGCGGAGTATCGATCGACTGGCAGAGTTTTTATCAGGAGGAAACGCGCGATCGCATTCCCTTGCCAACTTATCCGTTCGAGAGCAAACGCTTCTGGATCGAACCAAAAGTGTCAGAAAGCACGAGCGTTCGAGGGGCCGAATTGCCCAATACCCAATTACCGATCCCCAATTACCAATCCCCAATTACCAATCCCAAATTACCGATGCCAAACTCACAGGTTGAAACTAAACCAGCGCGCAAATACCGACTTATTCCTGTAATTAAAAACATCCTCGAAGAAACTTCAGGCGAGGATTTAGCCAGTGTCGATGAGGACTTAACTTTCCTAGAAATGGGTTTAGATTCTCTGTCTTTAACTCAAGTGGCGCTGAATTTGCAAAAACAATTTAGCATCAAAGTTACCTTCCGCCAACTATTAGAAACTGTGCCCACTCTCGGCACTTTATCTGAATTTATCGATCGCACTTTGCCGCCGGAGGTTTGGGGAGCAAATCCTGTCGTTCCACAAGTCGCGCCCTCACCAGAACCCGCAGCGCAGGCGATCGCACCGACAGCAGCACCTCCTGCGCCCATTGCCACTCCCGTTGCAGTCAGCGCCCCTGTAAATCTGCCCTTACCCAGCCCTGGGCCTCAAATTTTGAGTCCCGTACAGTCTGGCAATCTCGAATACCTGATCGGGCAGCAGTTGCAAATTATGTCGCGACAGCTAGAACTGTTGGGCGGCGGTGCTTCTGTTCCCGCACAGCCGGCACCGACAGCCAACGGTAGGGGCAGTGCCCCCGTGCCTGCCCCAATTAGTGCCCCCGTGCCTGCCCCCTCGCAGCCGCCAGCGCCAGTTCAACATACCCCGCAATCCCAGACTAACGGCAGCGCGATCGCAGAAACAGCAGAACCAACAGCAGAACCAAAAAAGGTTTTCGGCGCCGCCGCCCGCATCGACATCTCCGATCGCGACGCCTTAACTCCGTCGCAAGCAGCATACTTAGAAGCATTTGTCAAGCGATATACGGCGCGAACTCAAAAATCCAAACAGTACACTCAGACTCACCGCCACCACCTCGCCGATCCGCGTGTAGTTTCGGGGTTTAATCGGAGGATGAAAGAGTTGGTTTATCCAATTGTGGCGGTTCGTTCTTCCGGTTCTAAACTTTGGGATGAAGACGGTAACGAGTATGTAGATTTAACCAACGGTTTCGGGTCGAACTTTTTCGGATATGCGCCTCCCTTTATTACAGAGGCGATCGCAGCTCAAATGCAGCGCGGGTTTGAAATCGGCCCGCAAACACCGCTAGCCGGGATCGTCGCCGAGCTCGTGTGCGAGATGACAAAACACGATCGCGCCGCCTTCTGCAACACCGGTTCTGAAGCAGTTTTGGGCGCAATGCGGCTCGCCCGCACCGTCACCGGCAACAGTACGATCGTCATGTTTACCGGCGACTATCACGGAATTTTCGACGAAGTAATCGTCCGTGGCACCAAAAAACTGCGATCGCTCCCCGCAGCACCGGG
>DMYK01000131.1:5469-11378 GCA_003483675.1 Microcoleaceae cyanobacterium UBA11344 | reverse complement strand
CTCAAAGCACGAGCAGGCGAGTTTGCAGCAATTATGGTAGAACCGGTACAAAGTCGCCGCCCTGACTGGCAACCGCGAGAATTCCTCCACGAAGTGCGCCGGATTACCGAGCAAGCTGGTTGCGCCTTCATTATGGACGAAGTGATTACCGGATTCCGCATTGCACCGGGCGGAGCCCAAGAATATTTCGGCGTACAAGCGGATATCGGCACCTACGGCAAAGTCATCGGCGGCGGGATGCCAATCGGGGTAATCGCGGGCAAATCAGCCTGGATGGACGCTTTAGACGGCGGATTTTGGCAATTCGGAGACGACTCGTTCCCGGAAGTAGGCGTTACCTATTTTGCAGGGACTTTTGTGCGCCATCCCCTGACTTTAGCAGCCGCCCAGGCATCTCTCGAATATTTGAAACGGGGCGGGCCTTCATTGCAGCGCGATCTCAATGCCAAAACCGACAAATTCGTTGCAGAATTGAACGCCATGTTCGATCGCGAACAAGCACCTTTTACTGTTAAAAACTTTGGTTCCCTGTTCAAAATCACCTACCCGCAAGATTTTCCTCATGGAGAATTGCTCTTCTACTCGCTGCGAGAAAAAGGAATTCACATTTGGGATCACCGCCCGTGTTTTCTGACGCTAGCGCATTCCGACGCAGATCTTGCTTTTGCGAAGGAAGCATTTAAAAACAGTATTGCCGAATTGCAGTCAGCCGGATTTTTCCCCGATCCGTCTGGCGGCACTGTTAAGGCGATCGATTTCAGTAAGAGTGGTTCGACGGAGTTTACCAACCGTGGCGGTGAAAGTGGGTCAAAATCGTCAATTGCTTTCTCAAGCAATTCTCCAGTACCCGGTGCCAAATTAGGGCGAGATCCTAATGGTAATCCAGCTTGGTACATAGCAGATCCAGAGCGCCCAGGAAAACATTTACAAGTAGGAGATAGTTTGTCAAATTGACGGTTAGAGTTGGCAATTAAATCCGCTCCGGGGCGGGTTTTACCAACCATCTATTGCTAAGACCAATAATCTCATAAACCCGCCCCCACCCAACGGTAAAACCATAAATCGCGATCGACCTGTAGGGGCGGGTTTTACAAACCATCTATGCCTCAGACAAATAATCTCATATACTTCGACTACGCTCAGTAACCCGCCCCCACCCAACGGCGAATCGCAATCTACCAACTTTTAAAATCGGCAATCAATTTCAACTAACAAACGCAGGGAAACTCAAATGATCCAAACAGCAAAAACTATTCAAATAGACCGCCGCACTGGTCTTACTCACCGGGAATTTGTCAAGGAGTACCGCAATCCCGGCAAGCCAGTTATTTTCACGGATTTATCAAAAGATTGGCCTGCCAGAACAAAATTTACGCCGGAGTATCTCCAAGAAAAATTTGGCGATCGAGAAATTGAAATAGGTGGCAACAGTTACACACTCAACTCATTGTTCGATTTGCTAAAGAATTCCACAAAAGAGAATCCGGCTCCCTATCCTTGTAAACTAAATGTTCGCAAAGATTTTGCCGATTTAGCGCCTGATATCTCTCCCAGACCGAGTATTGCTCAACCCGATCGCACTCACAGCCGCTTAATCCCGAAGATGCTGCTGGGTGATTTGTACGATTTAGAAATATTCTTGGGCGGGCCGGGCGGAGAATTTCCTTATTTGCACTATGATTTTCTCGGACTTTATGCATATATCAATCAAATTTACGGGGAAAAAGAATTTACAATTTTTCCGCCGGAGCAGCAAAAGTATCTTTACCCAAAACAAGATTCTCCTTGGCTATCTGAGATTAAAAACCATCACAATCCTGACTTAAAAAAATATCCTCTTTTGGCTAAAGCTACGCCAACAACTATTACAATCTCAGCCGGTGAAACGCTGTTCATTCCCTGCGGCTGGTATCACACGGCAAGATCGCTGACTTTAACGATTTCCGTAGCATTTGACCAACTTTGCGAATCAAATTGGAAATTTTTTACGAAGGAATGTTGTATTCCTAGAGGCAAAAATTCGCTCAAAGCCAAGATGATTAATGCTTATCTGACGGGTGCAGGTGCTTTGCTGAGTGCTCGCGAAAGATTGATGGGGACGAGGTAAGGAAACTAGGGCAGGCATTGCCAAAAAACAACTCTGCCCTACAACAAAGACAATTGAATTTATTTAGTTGCACTACCGTTAATAAAATGAAAATAGCCGCAGATTTACAACCAAAACTAATTGCTGTAAACTTCGATCCTTTCGCAGGCGGAGAACTTTTTGCTTGCGTACCCGCGACAGAATCGCAAAAGGAAATCTGGATTGCTGTGCAAATGGGAGATGAGGCAAATTGTGCTTACAACGAGTCGATGTGTCTGCGATTGCAAGGAAACCTCGACATTGAATCTCTCAGCTTTTCCATTCAGGAATTGGTGCAGCGGCACGAGGCGCTGCGGGCAACATTTAGCCCTGACGGATCGACTCTTTGCATTGCTGCTGCGATCGAGATTGATATTCCGGTGCTCGACTTGTCAATTTTGGGCGATCGCGAATCTAAATTAGCAGATTTGCGCCGCCAAGAAGTCGAGCAGCCTTTCAATCTAGTGCGCGGGCCGCTGTTTCGCAATAAAATTATTAAGCTGCAAGAGCAGGAATATATAGTTATTCTCACCGGTCATCACATCATTTGCGATGGCTGGTCTTGGGGCATATTATTGCCAGATTTGGGAGCAATTTATTCTGCCAGACAGCAAGGCTTAGCTGCCAATCTTCCCCAACCAGAAAGTTTTACCGAATACGCAATTTTACAGTCAGAACAAGCAACAAGTCCCGAAGTTATTGATGCAGAAAAGTATTGGTTAAAGCAGTTTTCAGGCCCGATTCCGGTGCTGGATTTGCCCACAGACAGAGCGCGTCCTCCTTTGAGAACTTACAAGGGAGCGCGGGAAGATTGGGAACTCAATCCGGCTTTAGTTGCTAACCTCAAACGCCAGGGAAAGAAAGCAGGGTGCAGTTTTTTTACAACTCTTTTTGCTGGATTTGAAGCTTTTATGTACCGCTTGTGCGGACAGGAGGATTTGGTTGTCGGAATGCCAGCGGCAGGACAACTTGTTGGGGGCAAAGACAAGCTTGCCGGACACTGCGTCAGCTTGTTGCCGTTGCGTACCCGGATTGACGGGGAACAATCTTTTATTGATTATTTGCGATCGCGCCGCACGGCAATTTTAGATGCTCTCGACTGCCAGCAGCTAACCTTCGGTACTCTGGTCAAAAAACTAGCAATTCCACGGGATTTAAGCCGCATTCCGCTAGTGCCTGTAACTTTTAATCTGGACGTGCAACTTACGGAATATCAGCTTAATTTTGACGGCTTTAAAGCGGAAGTCTTCTCGAATCCGAGAACTTATGAAAATTTTGAATGGGCGGTGAATGCCAGCGAAACAAAAAACAAACTCGTGCTGGAGTGCCAGTACAATACTAACTTATTTGATGCTGCAACAATCCGCCGCCGCCTGGCTGAATTTGAGGTGCTGTTAGAGGGAATAGTTGCTAATCCAGAGTGTCCGCTGCAAAACTTGCCAATTTTGACCGCAGCAGAACAACAACAGCTATTAGTTGAGTGGAACAATACTCAAACAAATTATCCCGAATCTGCCTGCATTCACCAACTATTTGAAGTGCAAGCAGAGCAAACTCCCGATGCTGTAGCCCTAGTTTTTGGAGAGCAACAATTAACTTACAAACAGCTCAATTGTCGCGCCAATCAACTCGCACATTACTTGCAAACTTTGGGGGCGGGCCCGGAAGTTTTAGTGGGTGTTTGTTTCGATCGCTCGCTCGATGCGATCGTCTCACTTTTGGCTATCCTCAAAGCAGGAGCGGCTTACCTGCCTTTAGACCCAGCTTATCCCAAAGAGCGGCTGGATTTCATGGTGTCAGACGCCCAAATATCGGTGCTTTTGACTCAACAGAAGCTAATAGAAAGACTTCCCGACTGCGGAGCGAAAGTAGTTTGTTTGGAGGCGGCGCGGGAGGAAATCAACGCACAAAGTGAGAAAAATCCGGCCAGCGGTGCGAATGCAGACAATCTGGCTTATGTTATGTATACTTCCGGTTCGACAGGCAAGCCCAAAGGCGTTTGCATCGTCCACCGGGGCGTAGTACGGTTAGTCAAAGACACTAATTTCGCCAGCCTCACCGCAGCAGAAGTCTTTCTACAACTGGCTCCCATTTCCTTCGATGCCTCAACTTTGGAAATTTGGGGAGCGCTGCTGAACGGGGCGAAATTGGCGGTATTCCCCGCCGGCAGTCCATCTTTGGCAGAGTTGGGAGAGGCGATTCGCTTATACAATGTGACAATTTTGTGGCTGACAGCCGGACTGTTTCACTTGATGGTGGACGAGCGAATTGAGGATTTAAAGGGCCTGCGCCAACTGTTGGCAGGCGGCGACGTTTTATCGGTTCCCCACGTCCAGAAGTTGCTCCGAGAAGCTCCAAACTGCAAATTAATTAATGGTTACGGACCGACTGAAAATACGACTTTTACTTGCTGCGCGGCGATCGACTCTGCCAGTCAAATTAGCAATTCCGTTCCGATCGGACGGGCGATCGCCAATACTCAAGTTTACATACTCGATCGGCATTTGCAGCCAGTGCCGATCGGTGTTCCGGGGGAATTGTATGCTGGTGGTGCCGGCTTAGCCAGAGGCTACCTCAACCGCCCGGATTTGACAGCCGAAAGGTTCATTCCCAATCCTTTTATAAACAAAGAAAGTGGATTGGAAAATGCAGAAAATCGATCGGTTTCCAGCCTGCTTCCTTCTTCAAATCGGCTTTATAAAACAGGGGATTTAGCCCGCTACCTGCCCGACGGTAACATCGAATACCTCGGACGCACCGACAATCAGGTAAAAATTCGCGGCTTCCGCATTGAAGTGGGAGAAATTGAGGCGGTACTCGCTGGACATCCAGATGTCAGCCAAGTGGCGATCGCGGTTCAGTTAGATGCTTCCGGCAATAAATGTCTCGCAGCTTATGTAGTTAAGAGCCCAGGCCAAATTCTCGCAGCCGGTACCCTACGCAGCTTCCTGCAAGAGAGATTGCCAGACTACATGATCCCCGCTGGGTTTGCGTTCCTCGAAGCTTTGCCCTTGAACCCCAACGGCAAAGTAGACCGCCGCGCTTTAGCAAGTCAAAAGTGGCAATCTGCCAGCGTTGCGCCCAATGAAATAATTGCTGTTTCCCCCCGCGACAAGTTTGAATTCCAGGTGACAAAAATTTGGGAAAAAGTTTTAGGCATCAATTCAATTGGCATCAGAGACAATTTCTTCGAGGTGGGAGGACATTCGTTGCTAGGGGCGCGCTTGTTAGCTGAAATTGAAAAAGTATTCGACAAAAAGCTGCCGCTATCTGCTATTTTCCAATCGCCAACTGTTGAGCAATTGGCTAACATTCTCCGCGAATCGGAATGGTCGTCGCCTTCTCCGTCAATGGTGGTTATTCAATCGGGGGATGACTCTTCTAGTAAAAAACATAAACCTCCCCTGTTCTGCATCCATGTGCTCGGCAGAGGATTGGAATTTTACCGTCCTTTAATGAATTATATCGATCGATCGCAGGCTGTTTTGGGACTGTCAACCCAGATTATGGATGAAAAACTGGCTCCCCCCAATCGAGTTGAGGAATTGGCGACTTATTACATAAAAGAAATGCGAACTTTCCAGCCCCAGGGCCCTTATTTTCTGTTAGGAGTATCTTTTGGCGGGACAGTAGTTTTTGAGATGGCTCGGCAACTCGATGCTAAAGGTGAGAAGGTAGCTTTGCTGGGATTGTTGGACACCTACGGGCCGGCTGCTTTCAAAAATTTGCCTGAGATTAAGCATGGTCAGCAATTGACTAAAATTCTACAGCTCGAACCTGCTGT
>DMYK01000131.1:1396-5395 GCA_003483675.1 Microcoleaceae cyanobacterium UBA11344 | reverse complement strand
TCCCTTGCCGATTTATCTGGAAAACTTCATTCATGGAGAGCTCAATGATCAGGCATTGAGACACTATGTAGGGGGAGTTTACCCTGGTCGAGCGACTCTCTTCAAGGCGGTTGAGACTGCCATCTTGTTTGGGGCCGATCGCGAATTAGGTTGGGGTGAGGTAATTACGGGTGGAATAGAGATTTACGACATTCCTAGCGACCACCTTGGGATGTTAAAAGAGCCCCACGTTCGGATACTGGGGGAAAAATTGCAGGCTGCGGTCGATCGGGCTCAGGAGATGAATTCCTAATTGAGATTACCCTTCCAACGCGGCCAACAGACATAACAACAATGCCTCCGTCCACTCAACTACGGCACCGTAGGTATCACCGGTGTGCCCGCCCAAACGGTAGTTAAACCAAGCACCGGTCAGAATCCCGATCGAACTTCCCCCCAAAGCCATCCCCACCGCTAACAGCCAGCGATCGCCATCGAGTACCACTTGCAATACACTTAAGCTCAGTAGCAATAACACTCCAGGGATCAAATCAAAAGGAGAATAAATTGATTCTTTGTGAAAAGCTCCTTTGCCCTGGGCCCGGAGATAGGGATAGCGGGCGATCGACACCAATTGCCCCCATCTTCCCCAACCAGCGACACCCATCAAAGCCAACCACCGATAGTTATTCAAGTCCGACAGAGCCGCTGTTTTTAACAACAGGAGCGACACCGCAGCCATCGCCCCAAAGGCCCCTGTAACGCTGTCCCTCATCACTTCCAGCCGCCGCACGGGGTCGGGTACAGCCAGGCCGTCCGCCGCGTCCATAGCCCCATCTAGGTGCAGCCCGCCAGTCACGGCAATGCCCAATACTACTACTAAGGCCGATCGAGTCAGAGCAGGCATCCCCAGCAACCGTAGCCCTAGATCGGCAATTCCTAGTATCCCCCCAATCAACAGCCCGATCGCCGGTGCAAAGCGGGCAATACCGCGAAATTCCAAAGTCCAAGACATCGGTACCGGCAAACAAGTATAAAAGGCGATCGCGGCGGCTAGGGCTGCGCCCTGATTCCTGAAAAACTCTTCGAGCGAGCGAACCAACTTATCATCCACCATAAGATAGAAATTTTTTCACATTTGATTCAGTTGTGAATCCATTAGCGTATGCCAGAATTGGATCGGTAACACCCTTTCGTCTTTTGGATCGGGCATGAGCACCGCCGATCGCTCTTTTCCCAGGAAAACTGCTGCCGACAGCGATCCCGAAGCTCCGTATCTACTGAAACTCAACTTAAGACAAGCGTTTCCCTTCTAGANNNATGAGTCACGACCAATTAAATAATAGGGTGGCTGCTCCTTGTATCATCGATAGGGGCATTGTTGTCAACAAACGCGATATCCAAAGATTGCTGTTTGATTTAGGACGTGTCCGCTACCTTCACATACAGGATGGCAAGATTTACAGCGAAGGAGAAGGTTATGTACTCGAAGTCTTCGCGAACCCCCACCGTTCCACCATGATTGCCAATCATGCTCTTTATTTGAATGTTTTCAGTTTTGATTATCTGGAACTCAAACAGTCCGCGGAAGAGGGAGCTTATTTTGACCTAATTCAAGATGGACGACTGTTGCGGTTAATTCCCCTCTCCAATCCTTTACAAGAGCAAGTCGCCCGGAACTTAAATGCTGCTGCTTTGGATGCTGTAGTCGATCAGGCACTCTCAGGTAACTGGGATTTTCAATTGGATGACGACGATTCACCGTTTTGAAGCATGATAGATAACGGAAATAGTTAATGGCTAAGGTCACAATCAGGAATTAGCCATTTTTTGATGGCTGATTTGCGATTTTAGATTAAAATCACTAATCAATCTAAAATCTAAAGTCTCAAATCTAAAATTGCTTCATGTCCGAAAAATTTTCTTTTCAATGTCAGGCTAATTGCAGCCATACCCAAGCGCGTGCAGGGGTTTTTCACACTCCTCATGGTGTTGTAGAAACGCCTAAGTTTATGCCGGTGGGGACGCTGGCTAATGTCAAAACTCTCACGCCGGCACATCTTAAGGATGCTGGCTCTCAAATGGTTTTGGCGAATACCTATCACTTGCACTTGCAGCCAGGGGAAGCTATTGTGGCCGGGGCCGGCGGATTGCATAAATTCATGGCTTGGCCAGGCCCGATTCTGACGGATTCGGGCGGCTTTCAGGTGTTTAGCTTGAGCCAAATGCGGACTATTTCTGATCAGGGGGTGACTTTTCGTTCTCCCCGCGATGGCCGTATGATTAATTTGACACCGGAGCGATCGATCCAAATCCAAAATGAGTTGGGTGCGGATGTGATTATGGCTTTTGATGAGTGTCCCCCTTATCCGGCGACGCGGGAAGCAGTGGAAGCTGCGACAGACAGAACTTACCGCTGGCTGAAACGCTGCATTCAAGCTCACTCGCGCCCTGATCAAGCTTTGTTTGGAATTGTGCAGGGGGGTGTTTTCCCGGATTTGCGATCGCGCGCAGCAAACCAGTTGGTAGATTTAGATTTACCAGGTTACGCGATCGGCGGGGTAAGCGTCGGGGAATCGGGGGATTTGATCGCAGAGATTGTGAAGGTGACAGCGCCACTGTTGCCGGCAAATAAGCCCCGTTATTTGATGGGGATTGGGACTTATCGGGAAATGGCGCTGGCGGTGGCTAGTGGCGTAGATCTGTTTGACTGCGTGATTCCGACTCGGCTAGCTCGTCACGGTACTGCTTTGGTTGGGGGGGGACGTTTGAATTTGAAAAATTCTCGGTTCCGGGAGGATTTTTCTCCGCTGGATGAGTCTTGTCCTTGTTATACTTGCCAAAATTTCAGTCGGGCTTATTTGGCCCATTTGGCGCGGGCTAACGAAGTGCTGGGATACACTTTGTTGGCGATTCACAACGTGACTGAGTTGATTCGCTTTACCCGGAGGATGCGGGAGGCGATTTTTGCCGATCGATTTACTGAGGAGTTTGCTCACTGGCTCGCACCTATGGTCGATCGATCGTGATTGCCTTTGCTTAAGATATGCGACAATTATTAAAATTGTTTTGGATAGGTAGGTTGATTCATGGAAGCTGCATTACTTTTAGCAAAGCTGCCCGAAGCTTATGCGATCTTTGACCCTTTGATTAATGTTTTGCCAGTGATTCCCGTGTTTTTCTTGCTGCTGGCTTTTGTTTGGCAAGCGGCTGTCGGATTCAGATAACTCTGATTTTATTAAAAACAGGGGCAATTCCAAAATTGTCCCTGCTTTTAGCTGTTGAGTTTTTGGGCTGATCTCGTTTACGGTTGTTTTGGAATTATTTAACCGCAGAGAGCGCAGAGAGCGCAGAGAAAGAGCAGAGAGAGATCAATAATTCCGATATGTTATGTTTAGCCCCCGCCGATCGCCTTTTTAAAGGCCGGTCTTTCTGAAATTCGCTTCATGTAGTCTAAAACCGCCGGATCAGCGCTGAGGTCTAGTTTTAGCATCATCGGAATGTAGTTTAAAATTGCTCCGACTGCTGCGTCGGCGACACCGAATTCATCGCCCATCAAAAACGGCTGTTTCTCGAAGATTTCATTTAACGGTTTTAACAATTTGGGAGTTTCGCGATCGCGAGTTGCTTCGGCAAATATTCCCGTACCCAGTGTCGCGTTAGCAAACATTACCCACTGCACGACTTGAGCTTGTTGCTCCAAAGTCTCCGGCATTTTACCATGTTTTTGAGCTGGATTGTAGCATTTTTGACCTTGGGCGGAGCGAAGCTCTGGGATTGGGAATAACGAAATTCAACTTTCAACGGTCAACTTTTCAACCGTCAACAATTACCCATTCGTAATAACTGGCAATTCAGTTAAGTGCAAAAACAAGATTCTACTACCAATAAAAATTAAAATTGCTCCGCCCAACATCTCTATTTTATTGGCAAATAAATTGCCGCATTTGTGACCGATAAACACACCGGCAAATGCTAAAAAGAAAGTAATGAATCCTATGGCAGCCACCGCAGGAGCAA
>DMYK01000131.1:0-1361 GCA_003483675.1 Microcoleaceae cyanobacterium UBA11344 | reverse complement strand
GACAGCGTGATTAAAGTACCCGTATCCAGGGGATTGAATTTCTTTTCGCATTCGTCGTTTTGCAGGGATTCATAAATCATTCTACCGCCAATGAAACTCAAAAGCCCGAAAGCTATCCAATGGTCGATCGCAGATATCAAGAAACTGAAAGTCAGACCGATCGACCATCCGATTACCGGCATCAAAGCTTGAAAACCACCGAAAAATAAAGCAATTTTTAAAGCTTTATTGACTTTCATGTGTTTAATTGCTAAACCGCTGGAAATCGAAACAGCAAAAGCATCTGCTGCTAATCCCAAGGAAAGTAAGACGGTAGTGGCTGCATCCATTTTTTGTGAACTTTTAATGTTATGGGTAAAGTATTGCTCTTAATTTTTAACTGGGTCAAAAACCCGGTTTCTGTGTCAATCTCTCGGTGCATGATTTTTCGGAGAAACCGGGTTTTTTGCCTGAGTCCTAAACTCTCTTTAACACTTTACACTAAATTTTTCTGAAATTGCATTTTTCTCATAATTCATTCATTTTTAAATCACATTTATTTCATAATTTGCGGGATTGAAAAAAGTTGTACCAAGCTGTATTATAGGAAGAGTTATCAACTAGCAGAATTGACGATGCCGGAATCTAAACCATACCAACCATTGCTACTCAGGTTACTGCACGGGGTTAACGCTGCGATCGCCCTTTTAGCAATCATCACCGCATTTCTGGTGTACAATACTTACGACGGGCGCTTCGGAAAAGTGCCAGTGCCCCAGATTGCAGATATTATCGGGATTCATGGGACTTTTGGCAAGCTGTTGATTTTAGGGGTAATGCCGGCTTTTGCTTTGTACAGTTTCCACAGGGGCCAAAAACGCTTGGTACAGCCGGATTCTTTTGGGAAATTGACACAATTCGGAAAACCGATTTGGTGGTACAGTTTGCATCGGATTGTGAATACGCTGATGTTGGTGGCGATGACTTTTTCGATCGCCTCTGGGAGTATGGTTAAGGAAGAATGGCTACCGGCTGGGGAATTGACAAAAGTTTGGTATTATTTGCACGCTTCTGGGTGGATAATATTAGTATTGTGTCTGGCAATGCACTTGTTGATGAGTGCAAAGGTGGGGGGTTTCCCGTTGATTTTGTCGATGTTTGATTTCAAGAATGTTAAGGGGAATAAAGCAGGGGAAGGGAAATAAAGCAGGGGGAAAATCAGGAAATTTGTTTGATATTTGAGGTGGAATTTGAGCTATGAAAAAAAATCTTATTCTGATATTTGTGGAAATCTTGGTGATGGGAGGTTGGGTGTTTGCATTGGTTGCACCGCTGTTGTTTCCCTAACCAGGGGAATGGTTTTTGTGAATAATTTATTGCTC